>DASZSH010000126.1:0-2326 GCA_035548755.1 Devosia sp. | reverse complement strand
GTCGGCAAGAACATCATACGCCTCAAGCTGCTCTCGTTCGCGGTATCGACGTCGCTTGCCTCCGTCGCCGGCTCCTTGCTCGCCCACTACATCACCTTCGTCAGTCCGCAATCGTTCACCGTGGAGGAGACCATCTTCATCCTGGCGATGGTCGTCCTCGGCGGGACAGGGAATTTCGTGGGATCGGTCGCCGGCGCGCTCTGCCTCGTCATCCTGCCGGAGCTGCTGAAATTCATCGATCTGCCGCAGGCGACCGCGGACCTCACGCGAAACGTCCTGTATGGGCTCATTCTCATCCTGATCCTTCGGCTTCGTCCGGCCGGTCTGTTCCCCGAAAGGTACCGCCTCTCCATCCCGCCCGATCTGCTCAGGGCGAAGGGCAGCTTCGACCTCGAACCGTTCAAGAACGCGCGCAATGGCGAGGTTACGCTCGAGGGAAAGGAGCTGAGCAAGATGTTCGGCGGCATCACCGCCGCACGATCGGTGTCGATTGAGTTGCGTTCCGGGATGGTGACCGGGCTGATCGGCCCGAACGGCGCCGGCAAGACCACCGCGTTCAATCTCCTGACCGGCTTTCTCGCGCCGACCTCCGGGTCGATCGTCCTGCGCAACAAGCCGATTGTGGGCATGCCGCCTCATCAGATCGTGCGGGCGGGCGTCGCGCGCACGTTCCAGGATCTGCGGCTGTTCAAGAAAATGCCGGTGATCGAGAACGTGCTCGTCGCCTTCCCCAACCAGGCCGGCGACAGCCTCTGGAACGTCTTTTTCGCGCGGCGGCGCGTCGCGGCAGAAGAACGGCGGAATATCGCGCGCGCGCTCAATATCCTCGATTTTGTCGGCCTGAGGTCGAAGGCCGAGCAAGACGCAGCGCATCTCTCCTACGCCGAGGAGAAACTGCTGGTCATCGCTCGCCTCCTTGCGACGGAAGCTGAAGTGCTGCTGCTCGACGAACCGCTCGCGGGCCTCGCGCCCAACACGCTGGAAGAAGTCCTGCCCATCATCCGCAAGCTCGCGGAGCGCGGCCGGACGGTGTGCCTGATCGAGCACAATCTCGAAGTCATCAGCGCCGCCTGCGACACCGTCAGCTTCATTGATGCCGGCGAGGTGGTGGCGTCCGGGCGGCCCGCCGAGCTGATGCAGAACTCGCACCTGCTGGAGCGCTACATCCGATGACGCAGGGCGATCCCCCTCTCCTGGAGATTCGCAGCCTCGACGCAGGTTACGGGCAACGAAAGGTCGTCGAGGGCCTGAGCGCGCGGATCAACGAGAAGGATATTCTGCTTCTGCTCGGCCACAACGGCGCCGGCAAGAGCACGTTGCTGAAAACCATCTTCGGCCTGCTGCCGCCGAGCGGCGGGCAAGTGCTCTATCGCGGCGAGGACATCACCGGCCGTGACCCGAAATCGAACGTCCAGTCGGGCATCTGCTTCGTGCCGCAGGGCCATGCCATCTTCCGGCGCCTGACGGTCGCCGAGAACCTGAATGTCGCAACCCTCATCGTCCGCGACAAAGCAGCCTTGCCGTCACGGATCGACGCCGTCCATGAGCTGTTCCCGATCCTGCTGGAGCGTCGCGCGCAGGTCGCCGGAACGATGTCCGGCGGCCAGCAGCAGATGCTCGCGATCGCGATGGCTCTTGTGCAGGGCCCAAAGCTCCTGATGCTCGACGAGCCGTCGATCGGGCTTTCGCCCAATCTCGTCGTCGCGGTGATGGATGCGGTCGCGAAGATTCGCACCATGCTCGGCTCGACCATCCTGATGGTCGAGCAGAACGTCGAAAAAAGCGTGCCGATCGCGACCAGCGCCCTGGTCATGCGCACCGGACGGAAAATCTATGACGGCGATCCTGAGGCGCTCAAGGATCGCGCCCGGCTGATCGGCTATCTCTGACATTCGGTGAAATCGGCGATTGGGAATTCGACGATGCTAGGACCTTATCCGCAGTGGAAGACCATCGCAGAGCTGCTGCGAGCGCGGGCTCAGGCCCGGCCGGCCGATCTGGCGATCAGCATCGTGGGCAACAGCCTGACCTATGCCGAGCTCGACCGCCTGACCGATCGTGTCGGCGCCAATCTTGCGGCGCTCGGCGTCAAGAAGGGCGATCGGGTGGCGTCCTTTGCATACAACTGCATCGAGCAGGTCCTGGTCTGGTTCGGCTGCATGAAGATCGGCGCCATCTGGGTGCCGTTCAACGTCGCCCTCATCGGTTCGGATCTGAAATACACGCTCGAGGATGCCGCGCCCAAAGTCATCGTCGCCGATTCGGAAACACGGCCGCGGATCGACGCGCTGTTCGCCAGCGGGCGCTACGACATCAAGCTTTTCGA
>DASZSH010000125.1:0-41182 GCA_035548755.1 Devosia sp. | reverse complement strand
GTTCTTCTTCATGAGCTTCATCATCGGGCTCGCCTCGGGCTCCACCGTGCTCATCGGCCAGGCCTGGGGGGCCAGGGACCAGCTCAAGGTCAAGCAGATCGCCGGCACCACGCTCACCGTCACCTTCCTCGGCGGCCTCGTGGTGGCGATCCTTGGCGGCTACTTCATCCGCCCCGTGATGGGCGTGCTTGGCGTGCCCGCCAACATCTTCGCGGAGTCGACCGCCTACGGCCTGATCCTGCTCTACGGCATGCCCGGCTTCTTCATCTACCTCATCGCCACCTCGATCCTGCGCGGGGTGGGCGACTCCGTCACGCCGCTGATCGCCCTAGTGCTGTCGATCCTGGTGGGGCTCGTGGTGACCCCGGCCCTCATCCTGGGCTGGGGCGGACTGCCCAGGCTGGGCCTGCTGGCGGCCGCTGTCGCCTTCATCCTGGGCTTCGTCGTCGTGCTCGTCTTCCTGTTCGTGTATCTGCGCGCGCGGGCCCATCCGCTCGCGCCCGACCGCGTCCTGCTCGCCCACCTGGGCATCGATTTCGCCCTGCTGCGCACCATCCTCAAGCTCGGCATCCCCGCCGGCGTGCAGATGATCGTCTCCTCGGTCGCCGCCATCGTGGTGGTGGGCATCATCAACCGCTTCGGCTCCGATGCGACCGCCGCCTATGGCGCCGTCGGCCAGATCATGAGCTATGTGCAGTTTCCGGCCATGTCGATCGGCATCGCCGCCTCCATCTTCGGCGCCCAGGCGATCGGCGCCGCCCAGCAGGACCAGCTCGGCCGCATCACCCGCACCGCCTTCGTGATGAACATCATCATCACCGGCGCGCTCGTGCTGCTCGCCTATATCTTCAGCGAACAGGTCGTGCGCCTGTTCATCACCGAGCCCCGCGTCGTCGTCCTCACTGAAACGCTGCTCCACATCATCCTGTGGAGCGTCGTCATGTTCGGCTTCGCCGTCATCCTCTCGGGCATCATGCGCGCCTCCGGCGATGTGCTTGCGCCCATGCTGATCAGCCTGGGCACCATTGTTCTGGTCGAAACGCCGCTGGCGCTCTATCTCTCCACCACCCCGCTCGGCCTCGACGGCATCTGGGCCGGCTATGCCACGAGCTTTTGCACCATGTTCCTGCTGCAGGGCGCCTATTACCTCGCCGTCTGGCGGCGCAGGCCGATCAGGAAGCTCGTCTAGGCAGCGCGCGCTCGAGCCAGGCCACCGCGAAGGGCACGATCTCGGCGGCTTCCACCAGAACCGAGGGCGCCGCCCCGATCCGGCCGCGCCGGCCCCTGCCGCCGGCGAGAAAATCTTCGACCACGTCGGCCATGTAGGTTTGCGAGAGCGTGCCGGGCGGGTCCGATGTGTCGTATTCCTCGAACTGGCGCCACACCGTCTCTCCCTCGATCAGCAGCGGGCATTCATATCGGCGGATGCGGTGCTCGATGTCGGCCAGATGCTCGGCGTGATGCAGCAGCGTCATGGTGTCGAGCGGCGCGCCCAGCATCAGCACCTTGCCGCCCGCCTCGACCAGCTTGCCGAGGGGCGAGCCCGGGCCGTAGCCGTAATCGAGCGGATGGTCGGCGGTGAACCACTCGGCCCGCCCGCCCAGCGCCGCCACCGAGGCCCCGGGGTTGCCCGAGCGCAGCGCCCCCGGCGTCGTCCGCAGCAGCTCCGGCCAGTAGCCATTGTCCCGCGTCGCGCGCGAGCGCAGCGGGTCGAACGGCGCAATGTCGCCGCGATCGGCCCCGTCCGCATGCGCTTCCGCCCCGCTCTGCCAGTCGGTGTAGCCCAGGATCGTGCCGCCGGGTCCGATCACGTCCTGCAGCGCCGACACGATCGTGTCCGGCCCGCCCACGATGGGGCCCACCCGCCGCAGGGCCGCATGCACCATCACCGCGTCGCCCCGCTCTAGGCCGATCGCGCCCAGATCGGCGGCGAGGCTCCGCCGCGTCGCCGCAGCGCCTGCGGTCAGTTCGCCGCCCCCGCGTAGCGGCGCGGCTCCGGCTTGGGCTCGGCCGCACCCGCATGCTGGCGGTCGTAATTGGCGCGCGCCTCCTTGACCGCATGCATGTGGCGGGCAGCCCAGTTCCACAGCGTGTCGAGCGGATCGGTCAGGGTCCGCCCCAGTTCGGTGAGCTGATATTCCACGCGCGGCGGAATTTCGGGATAGACCGTGCGGATAACCAGGCCGTCCCGCTCGAGGTTGCGCAGCGTCAGCGTCAGCATGCGCTGGCTGATGCCACCGATCGCGTGCCTGAGTTCGTTGAACCGCATCGTCTTCCTGGTGAGGTGGCCCACCACCATCACGCTCCATTTGTCGCCGATCCGGTTGAGGATGTCGGCCATCGCCCCGCAGATTGCGACCTGATCGCCCTGTTCGCGCATGGGGTGTCTCCTGCTGTTTGCGCCAATATAGGGTAGGTTACTTCCTGTGCCTAGGGCTCAAACGGTCAGCGCGCCGTCGCTGCCGGCGGGAGGCGGTTCTGGCGGGGAGCGGTTCAAAACCCTGTCAGCCCGGCCCCTTGTCCTTGAGGCGGTCACACTGGGCGCGCTAGAAGCGGCGCACTGATTTTCACGTCGGAATGTCCTTATGCAGGCTGCGCGATTCGCCCTGAGGCTGGCCTTGTGTTCCTTTCTTTTCGCCTCGAGCGTGCTGCCTGCTTCCGCCATCCCGATGCTGCTCGTCGATGCCAAAACGCTGCAGGTGCTTTATGCGGAAGATGCCGGCCAGCCCTGGCATCCGGCCTCGGTGACCAAGCTGATGACCGCCTATCTCGCCTTTGCCGCGATCAAGGACGGGCGGGTCAGTCTCGATACCCCCGTCACCATCAGCCAGCACGCCTGGAACCAGGCGCCGGCCAAGTCCGGCCTGGAGGTCGGCGAGGCCGTGAGCCTCAAGGACGCGCTCTACATCATGCTGGTGAAGTCCGCCAACGACATGGCCGTGGCCATCGCCGAAACCATCGGCGGCACGGAAAAGGCCTTCGTGGAGCAGATGAACCTCATGGCCCGCCAGATGGGCATGACCGGCACCCATTACGACAACGCCAACGGCCTCAAGAGCCCAGGCCAGGTCACCACCGCGCGCGACCTTGCCATCATCGCGCTCTACATTCAGCGCGACTATCCCCAGTACATGCCGATCTTCCAGACCCAGAACGTGCAGCTCGGCACGCACCGGCTCGAGACCAGCAACACCATGCTCGAGCACTTCTCGGGCCTCACCGGCATGAAGACCGGCTACATCTGCCAGTCCGGCCTCAATATCGTGGCCACCGCCGATCGCGATGGCCGCTCGCTGGTGGCGGTGGTTCTGGGCGCCTCGTCGGCTCGCGAACGCAACGAGCTTGCCGCCCAGCTCATCCTGCGCGGCCTGTCGGGCGCTGCCTCGCCCACCGGGCAGACCGTTCTCGATCTCAAGGACATCGACGCCGATCCGGTCGATATGAGCCCGCTCATCTGCGGCAAGAAGGCCAAAGCCTACATCAGGCAGCGCATGGCCGATTTCCCCATGGGGCTCAAGGGCCAGCCGAGCTACCTGACCGATAAGGTCGAGGGTCCGACCTATGTGGCGACCGAGCTGGGCAAGGTTGTGAGCGACGTTCCAATGCCCCGGCCGCGCCCCCAGCCCGATATCGTCCCCAGGATCGCCGCCAACTGATCGGCCTGGCCGCCGCATGAACGGGCTCTGACCGCCCGTTTCACGGCCGGTTCAATGCGCCGGTCTCCTTATGGGTGCAACGGCAACCAAGTCCTTGCCAGCCCCACACAAGGAGATCGCCCATGTCCACCCTCGCTGTTTCCCCCCTCCGCCCGCGCACCATCCTCGCCGCCGTCTTCCTCCTGGTTCCCGCCATCGCCCTTGGCGCCGACAACGGCAATCAGGGCACTCCGCAGAACGACTGCGAACGGCAGGCCACCAGCGATTATCAGCAGAACCTGGCGAGCTGCGACCGCAACCTCGCCGACAACGAGCCGCAGCGGCTGCAGTGCCACGTCGATTTTTCCTATGAGTACGAAGATGCCCTCGCCGCCTGCAAGAACACCGCGCAGATCGGCGGCTTCGGCGGCAAGCTGCACGGCAGGTTCAATCCCGTGATCAGCGGCGAGCTCCAGACGTCTGGCGGCAGCGGCCCTGCGCTCTCTGCCAAAGGCCTGAAGTTCGGCGCCTTCGCCGCCGACTGATGCATCGCCCTCGGGGCCGGCCGTCCGCCGGCCTCTAGGCGACGATCTCGAAGATCAGAACGCCGTTTTCATCCCGCGCCGCGCAGCTCAGCCTGTGCTGCGTGCAATAGAGCGGAATATCGATCCGCGCCATCGGGTCGGTCGCGCGCACGGTGAGCCTGGTCCCCTGCGGCAGCCCGTCGAGGGCCTTCTCGAGTTTCAGCACCGGCAGCGGGCATCTGAGCCCGCGCGCATCGATCTCGAGGTCAGGCAAGCACGATCACCCAATAGACCCCGTAGGGCGAGTTCTTGTCATAGACCGCGGCGATGCCCGCCTTGGTCGCGCTCTTGTCCGAAAGCGCCGGCGCATCCGTGGGCGAGTTGCGCCAGCCCGAGAATGTTTCGGCGAAGGTGAAATAGCCGGCCGAATAGCGGATTTGCAGCGCTCCGGCCGGTTTGGCCGGCTGATTGCCCGATTTGGCGTATTGCGCGGCCAGCTGCTGCGCCGTCGCATCGAGCCCGGCATCCTCGGTCAGCGCGCCGGCGCCCACGGTTTGCCGGTAGTTGTTGACGATCCCGAGAGCTTCGGCCCGGTTGAGCTGGGCGCCGGGGATGTCCATGCGCGCCGCCAGGCCCGGCGATAGCGCGCCCCCGCTCGAGCAGGCGGCCAGTCCGATGGCAACGACCAGAAAAAGCAGCGGGCGGGCAAGGGGCGCGGGCATCGGTCTTGGGTTCCCTGTGGCGTGGCCCTTGGCAGAATTCATGCGAATGCGGCGGAGATCGGGCCGGCCGGCTGTGCCGATCCGCCGCGCCCAGGTCAAGGGGGCCCGGCCCGAAAACGTCTGCAGCCGGAACGTCGTTCCGGCCGCAACGGTCATCCGCCCGGTCTCAGGCGATCTTGGAGAGGCAGTCGGTCCGCGCCGGAACGCCCAGCTTCAGCAGGTCCGCGTCCGACAGCTCCTTGCCCACGGGCAGATCCGCCGGCAGGAAGAACTCGCCTCCTTGCGTGCCGTTCACCGCCCAGAACACGCGCGTGCCGGCCGGAATCAACGCCGAACCGATGTTGCGGAAGCGAAGATCGGTGGTCTGCGCGCCGGCATCTCCGGGCACCCGGCACGAAATCAGCATCTCCGGCCTGTCCATGGCGAACTCGGGGCCTTCCGGCAGCGGCTTGTCGTTGCCCGGGTCGGGATTGTCGTTGGGCTTCTTGGGCGGCGGGGGCAGGCACAGCGGCCCGGCGGTGCAGGCCCCGGCATTGGCGGGCGTCACCATGATCGCGGGCAGGGCGGTGGTAAACGTCGCAAGCGCAGTCAGCGCCAGAACAGCAGTCTTCAGCATCTTGTTTCTCCATCGACGACGGCCGGAAACAAACCTGTCGTCCGGGTTGGGTCTGAGAGGCGAACTTTGCGTTCCCTCGGTCTCGGGCGCGGCTTGTCGCGCCCAACCCTTGAACCGGTCGTGATCGGAGTTTTCAGTGTCGGTTCACCCGACCATGGGGGCCGAGCCGTCCGCGATGGCTGGTGACCCCGGCGCGATTCGAACGCGCGGCCTTGGGATTAGGAATCCCACGCTCTATCCTGCTGAGCTACGGGGTCGCCGCCGTGCTGATAGCAAAACCCGGGGCCGGTGGAAACCGGGCTTGGTCCGGCCCGCTCGGGCTAGGGCTGCCGCGTCGGGCCCCGCGCCTGCGCCGCGTGCCAGTCCGGATAGGCGTGAACCGTATGCACGCGCCTCTGGTCGGGATGCTCTTCCCCGAACGGGGCGACCTCCCACAGCCAGCGGTTCTCGGGAACGGGCAGCGCCCGGCCATGCATCATGTCGCCCTCCTCGATCAGCGCGCCGTGCCGGTCGAAAACGCGGTAGTCGATATCCGTCACCAGCGTTGCCGGCATTGTGAGAGCGGCAAGGCCGGCAAGATGCCGGTCGATCGCGGCGCGCTCCTCGCCTTCGCGCGCTGCCCGGCCAATCTGGCTTGCCAGATTGACCGAAATGACCCAGTCGAGATCGGCAACATCGTTGAGGAACGCCAGCGGATGCTCTTCGCCCTCTGGCGCCAGGTCGCGCCAGACCCTCTCGATATTGCCATATCGCCCGATGCGCCAGTCCGTCGTGGACAGATGCGCCACATCGATCAGCAGAACCCGGCCGAAGGTCCGGGCGAGGCTTTCGATCGGCACGTCGAAGAGCGGGCCGGATCCAAGCACCGCGACCGTCCGTCGCGGCGCGATGTCGTCTATGGTGGTGTCGAGCACGGCGCGCGTGCGGCTGAGATGCGGCGTCCAGGCGCGAAACTGCCGCTGCCCCCGCGCCCATAAGCCCACCGCTTCGGCAAGGTGGGGACGAAACGCCGCGGGCGTCCGCGCAAAGCTCCGCACATAAACGAGACTTTCGGCGAGCATCGACGCTCCGCAGCCAGGCAGAGCCGGCACGCTAGCGGCTCCCCGCAGGTCCGCCTAGCGTTGCCCGTGGCCTCTCAACAGCTCTCGCCGGCGGCGCGGGCGACCCGCGATCGGCCGTCTCGCGGCGGGATTTTCGCCGCATTCTGCTGCATGCTTGCGCCAATCTCGGGTGGGGCCGGATTTGTTCTTGCGCAATGCCTTTCTGGGTGCGGTCGCCATGACGCTGCTGACGATCCCCTTCGCCTCGGCGTGCGAGGGCCTGCGCGATGGCCCCAGGGGCGCCGTCAGCCGCATTGTCGATGGCGATACCCTCATGCTCGACAACGGCCTGGTTGTTCGCCTCATCGGCATCCAGGCGCCGCATCTGGCCCTCGGCCGCCCCGGCCTTGCCGATTGGCCCAAAGCAAAGGACAGCGAGGCTGCGCTCACTCGCCTGGCGCTGGGCAGGCCCGTGCTGCTGCGCTATGGCGGCGAGGAGAAGGATCGCTACGGGCGCCTGCTTGCCCAGGTCTTTGTCGCCGGCGAGCCGCAGACCTGGCTTCAGCAGCAGATGCTCCTTGCCGGCATGGCCCGGGTCTATTCCTTCCCCGACAATCGGGCCTGCCTTGCCGAGCTCTACGCCGCCGAAACGCGGGCCCGGAGCGCCGGCCTTGGCATCTGGTCCGATCCCTATTACAGGGTGCGGCGCGCCGAGCGGCCGGCGGCGTTTTCCACCCTCGCGGGGCATTACGAGCTGGTCGAGGGCCGCGTGCTGAAGGCGGCCAGGAGCGGCGGCCGCGTCTACCTGAATTTCGGGCGGATTTACAAAGAGGACTTTACCGCGGTGATCGATGCCCGCGCCCTGCGCCTGTTTGCCGACGAACACCTCGATCCGCTGAAGCTGGGCGGCGCGCTGGTCCGCGTCCGGGGCTGGATCGATCTGAGCGAGGGCCCGCGCATCGCCGTAACCCATCCCGAGCAGATCGAGGTGCTCGCGGTTCCATGATGCTGCGCCTGCCCTTCCGCTGGCTTGCCCTGCTGCTGCCGATCCTGCTTGCCGGCTGCTCGAGCGTTCTTGGCCCTGGCGTCGAGGTCACCTCGACCAACGGGCAGATGGCTCCGCTGGTCTCCGACACCGGCGATCCCGAGGACGACATCATCGGCGCCCGCGAGAACCCCAAGATCATCGCCTCCTATGGCGGCATCTACTCCGATCGTCCCGCCGAGATCATGCTGGCCCAGATCGTGAGCAAACTGCTCTCGGCCGCCGATCAGCCCAACACCAGGTTCACCGTCACCATCCTCGACAGTCCGGTCGTCAATGCCTTCGCCCTGCCGGGGGGCTATATCTATGTGACGCGCGGCATCCTCGCCCTCGCCAACGACCAGAGCGAGCTTGCCGCCGTGCTTGCGCACGAAATCTCCCATGTGATCCTCAAGCACGCGCAGGCGCGCACCAGCCGCATCCGCACCACCGCGCTTGTCGACAAGGTGGTGAGCGGCGTCTTTGGCGGCGACCCCAGAACCGACCAGGCGACCAGCCAGGCGCAGCTCTCGCTCGCCGCCTTCAGCCAGGCGCAGGAACTGGCCGCCGACAGGGAGGGCATCATGATCGCCGGCCGAGCCGGCTTCGATCCGCATGCGGCGGCTCGGTTCCTGGGCGCCATGGGCCGGTTCGCCCAGTACACCCAGGGCGATGTCGATCAGGGCGCCGATTTCCTGAGCTCGCATCCCTCCACGCCCGATCGCATCCAGAAGGCGACCGAGATCGCGCGGAGCTTCTTTGGCGCGCCGGGCATCGGCGAACAGAATCGCGGCGACTACATGTCGGCCATCGATGGCCTGACCTTTGGCGATAGTCCCCAGCAGGGCGCCATCAGCGGCCAGCGCTTCATCCATCCGGGCCTCAAATTCACCTTCACCGTCCCGCCCGGCTACAATCTGCAGATTTCCAATGGCGCGGTGGTGGGCGTCGCCGGCGACGGCGAGGCCGTGCGCTTCGACAGCGCCAGCGTGCCCGACACCATGACGCTCACCGACTATCTCAAGTCGGGCTGGATCGCCGGGCTGGATGCCGGCTCCGTCCAGGCGCAGACCCTCAACGGCTTCGACACCGCCTCGGGCAAGGCCGCCACCGACCAGTGGAACTTCCGCGTCAAGGTGGTGCGCTATGGCGGCAAGGTCTATCGTTTCATCTTCGCCGCCCGCATCGACAGCGAGCTGTTCGCCCGCGGCGCCGATCAGACGATCGCCAGCTTTCGCCAGACTACGCCGGCTGATCTGAGGCAAGTCCATACGCTGCAGATCAAGACCGTCACCGCCGGCCCTGTCGACAGCGCCGACTCCCTCACCCGCCGCATGGGGGCGGTGAGCGATGCGGCCAATCTCTTTTACATTCTCAACAATCTTTATCCGGGTGACCCGGTGACCCCCGGCGCGCCTTACAAGGTGGTCGTCGTCAACTAACCGCCGTCGTTAGCCCAGCAAGCGCTTGAGCGCCACATACTGCAGCAGCAGGATGGTCTTGGCGTCGGCGATTTCGCCCGTCTCGACCATCTCGAGGGCTCTCGCCAGAGGCAGGCGCACGACCTCGATGTCCTCGCCTTCCTCGGCCAGTCCTCCTCCGCCCGCTTCGGCACGTCCGTCTACGAACCCCACGAACAGCGTCAGCCGTTCGGTCACTGAACCCGGGCTCGTGAAGCAGTTGTAGGCTTGAAGCAGCTCGTCGGCGCGATAGCCGGTCTCTTCCAGCGCCTCCTTGCGCGCGCAATCTTGCGCATCGTCCCCATCGAGCTTCCCCGCGCAGACTTCGAGCAGAAACGGCTCATCGCCTCGATAGTAGGCTGGATAGCGGAACTGCCGGACGAGAATCACCGATCCGTCGATCCGATCGCAGAGCAGCACCGCGGCCCCGTCACCGCGATCGTACGTCTCCCTGGTCTGATGCTGCCATTGTCCGCTCCGCCGCCTGAGCTCGAATTCGTGGCGCTGCAGCAGTCCCCATTTGTCCGAGAGCGTGGTGGTCTTGAGGGGTTTTACGAGGTCATGCACGTCGGCATCTCCTGTAACAGGGCGCACGCGACTGAGGGCCCTGAGGCTGAACCCAAACTGAACGACTGCTTCACCGCCCCGCCAGCCGAATCGGCGCAACACGTCAAAGCTCCATTGGGAGAGTGGACCACATGCGCGCCAGTGCCGCCGCCCCGTCGATCCGCAGGCCAATGCCGCGCCCCGGACTCGACATTCGCCAGCCGGCCGCCGTGCGCAGCGCCAAGGTGCTAAGCCTGCTGCTGGTGCTCGAAAGCTTGCGCCAGACGGGAACCCACCTCATCGTGCCCAAAGTCTGAGTCGCCATCGGCCATTCGGCTTTGACCTCGGGCCATTGGCCCGCTAGAAGTCTCGAACCATTCCGAAATTCCGTGGCGCCCGATTTGGGCGCACCGTCGAGACGCTCATGGCAGTCCGCTCAAGGCCCCTTTCCCCGCATCTGTCGATCTGGCGCTGGACGCTGACCATGGCCATGTCGATTCTGCATCGGGCCACCGGCATCGCCATGTACTTCGGCACTTTGCTGATCGTCCTGTGGCTCGGTTCAGCCGCGCTGGGCGAAGCGCCCTTTTCCGTCATCAACGCCATTTACGGGTTCTGGCTGGTGCAGGTGGTCTTCTTCCTGGCCACGTGGGCCCTGTTCCATCACATGCTCGGTGGCGTCCGGCATTTCATCTGGGATTCGATCCACGCGCTCGATCCAGCCGGCCGGGAAATGATCGTACGCCTCCATCTGGCCGCGTCGATTCTCCTCACGCTCGCGGCTTGGGCAATCTTGGTGTGGCTGAGATGATCGACAGGGCAACCATCTCCAATCCCCATACGCATTACGGCTCCGGCCGCCGCGCAACCCGCTTGTTTTCGACCCAGCGACTCACCGGCGCCCTTAACATCGCCTTCATGATCTTCTTCGTCTGGTTCGTCGTCGGCCTCGCTGGCGCCGATCGTGCGCACATGCTCGATCTCGTGCGCAATCCCGGCGTGGCTCTCGTTCTGTGCCTGCTCATTGTCAATGTCTGCGTCCACATGCGCATCGGCATGCGCGAGGTCATTGAGGACTATATCAGCGATGGCCCGCGCAACCGGCTGGCGCTTGCCGCCAACGACGCCTTTGCCATCCTGATCGCGGTCCTTGTGATCGCCAGCGTCGTCAAGATCGTGTTCTGGGGTTGAGCGCCATGGCCGCTTACGAGATTATCGACCACGAATTCGATGTGGTCGTCGTGGGCGCCGGCGGCTCGGGCCTCCGAGCTACACTCGGCATGGCAGAGCAGGGCTTCAACACCGCCTGTGTCACCAAGGTCTTCCCCACTCGCTCACACACCGTCGCCGCGCAGGGCGGCATCGCCGCCTCGCTCAGGAACATGGGCCCCGACAACTGGCAGTGGCACATGTACGACACCGTCAAGGGGTCCGATTGGCTCGGCGACAACGATGCGATGGAATACCTTGCGCGCAACGCCCCTGCCGCAGTCTATGAGCTCGAGCACTACGGGGTGCCCTTCAGCCGCACCGATGACGGCAAGATCTACCAGCGCCCCTTTGGCGGCCATATGACCGAGTTCGGCGAGGGCCCTCCGGTGCAGCGCACCTGCGCTGCCGCCGATCGCACCGGTCACGCTATCCTCCACACGCTCTACGGCCAGTCGCTTCGCCACAACGCGCAGTTCTTCATCGAATACTTCGCCATAGACCTGTTGATGGGCGAGGATGGCTCATGCCAGGGCATCATCGCCTGGGCTCTCGAAGACGGCACGCTGCATCGTTTCCGTAGCAAGTTGACGGTGCTGGCGACCGGCGGCTACGGCCGCACCTACTTCTCGGCGACTTCGGCCCATACATGCACCGGCGACGGCAACGGCATGGTGGCGCGCGCCGGCCTGCCGCTGCAGGACATGGAGTTCGTGCAGTTCCACCCCACCGGAGTCTACGGCGCCGGCGTCCTCATCACCGAGGGCGCCCGTGGCGAGGGCGGTTATCTCACCAACTCGGAGGGCGAGCGCTTCATGGAGCGCTATGCCCCCAACGCCAAGGACCTGGCCAGCCGCGATGTCGTCTCGCGCTGCATGACCATCGAAATCCGCGAGGGCAGGGGCGTGGGGCCCAAGAAGGACCACATCTTCCTTCACCTCGATCACCTCGATCCGAAGGTTCTGCACGAGCGTCTGCCCGGCATCACCGAGAGCGCCCGGATTTTTGCGGGCGTCGATCTCACGCGCGAGCCCATCCCCGTGCTGCCCACGGTCCACTACAATATGGGCGGCATTCCTACGAACTATCATGGCGAGGCGCTGAACCCGACCGCGAGTGACCCTGATGCCATCGTGCCCGGCCTGATGGCGGTAGGCGAAGCGGCATGCGCCTCGGTACACGGGGCCAACCGTCTTGGGTCCAACTCGCTCACCGATCTGGTGGTGTTCGGCCGTGCCGCTGCCTTGCGCGCCGGTGAAACCATGGACCGCGGCAAGTCCGTCCCCAGGTCCAGCAAGGCTGCCGAAGACAAGATCCTCGCCCGGTTCGACCGCCTCCGCCACGCCAAAGGCGACACGCCCACTGCCGTGCTACGCGAGCGCATGCAGCGCACCATGCAGGAAGATGCCGCCGTGTTCCGCACCGGCGCCTCGCTCGCCTCGGGAGTGCGGCGCATGGGCGAGGTCTACGCAGCACGGGCCGACCTTAGGGTGACAGACCGCTCGCTGATCTGGAATTCCGATCTGGTCGAGACTCTCGAACTTGAGAACCTGCTCGCAAACGCGCTGACCACCGTGGTGTCCGCTGAGGCCCGCACTGAGAGCCGTGGTGCACATGCGCGTGAAGACTTCCCTGATCGGGACGATGTCAATTGGCGAAAGCACACGATCAGCCGGCTCGATGACTCAGGCCGAGTGACGCTGAGCTACCGTCCGGTGCACGTCGATCCGCTGACCCCCGAGAGTCAGGGCGGTATCCCGCTCAAAAAGATCGCGCCCAAGGCGCGGGTTTACTAGAACGGAATTTGTGATGCTTCGGATCGCCGCGGCGCTGGTTGTTCTTTCGGTCCTGGGGTCCTCGCCCGTGCTGGCCGCAATGGACGGTCAGCAGCGAACCAGGTTTATCTCTCGCTGCGAAGCCAGCATGTACATGACCGCCCCGCAATGCACCTGCATGGCCGGAATCGCCGCCGCCAAGCTCGACGATCTTGCCATCGCATATCTGAGCCTCGACCCGCTCGACGTGCGCAACTCCGCCGCCATGAGCAAGAAGATGACCGCCAAGGAACTGTCATCCATCGACAATTTCATGAAGACCGCTCCGCACACCTGCGCCAGCGCTGAATAGGCGCTATAGTGGGCGCCGGATACGGGCTCGACATGGGCGTCCTTGAAAAGAGTGCTGTCAGCGATGAAGCGCTACGAGAGTTCGAGCAGGACGCCCGCCGCCGCAGCCACACGGTCGCCACGGAACCGGCGCGCAATGGCTCCCGTCCCCTCTAGCGTCGGCTATTCCGGCACTCCGCTCCCGCAGAAGCTCGGTCTCAAGGATGGCCAGCGGGTGCTGTTCATCGACTTGCCTGAGGACCTCGAGAGCCTCCGCAGCTCATGCGACTTTGCCGAGGTCGCCGCGGCCGGCTGGAGCAGCCTCCCCGCCGCCATGAGCTACGACCTCGTCCACGCCTTCACGTCCTCGCGAGCCATCTTCGAAAAGGCGGCCGGGCCGCTGATGGAAACCATCGCGCGCAACGGCAGCATCTGGATTTCCTGGCCGAAAAAGGCCAGCAAAGTGGCAACCGACATCACCGAGGACGTGATCCGCGAAATTGTGCTTCCGATCGGACTGGTCGACGTGAAGGTCGCCGCGGTAAACGATGTCTGGTCCGGCCTCAAGCTGGTGATCCGCAAGGAGCTGAGATGAAACCGATCCTGATTGTCGCCGCGCTCTCGCTTATGGTCACGGGCGCGATTGGCAAGACCATTGCCAACCCGCCCACCGCCGCACAGCTCAAGACCTTCTACGAGACCTGCCTCAAGATCGCCCCTTCAGCGAGCGTCCTTTGCAAGTGCAAGGAAGATGCCGCGCCTCGGCTGATCGATACTGCCTTCATGGATGTCGTTATCGCATCGATGAAGGGCAAACCGCTCGACGCCAAATACTACGATGACTACAACAACTACATCGCCCGCTCTAACCAGATCTGCAAACCCGACTATATGTGAGCCTGCGGCGCCATGGCCGAACTGATCCTGCCCAAGAATTCCCGCCCCGCCGAGGGCAAAACGTGGCCGAAACCGGAAGGCGCCTTACGCACGCGCGAATACCGCGTCTATCGCTACGACCCTGACAGCGAGGCCAATCCCCGGATCGACACCTACTTTATCGATCTCGACGACTGCGGCCCCATGGTCCTGGACGGACTGCTGTACATCAAGAACAGGATCGATCCGACCCTGACCCTCCGACGTTCCTGCCGCGAGGGCATCTGCGGTTCTTGCGCCATGAACATCGACGGAGCCAACACTCTCGCCTGCACCAAGGCGATGGACGAGATTCGCGGCCCCATTCGGATCTATCCGTTGCCCCACATGCCGGTGATCAAGGACCTCGTCCCCGACCTGTCGACCTTTTACGCCCAGCATCGCTCTATCGAACCGTGGCTGAAGACCACCACGCCAACCCCCGAAACCGAATGGCTGCAATCGAGGCCCGATCGCGAAAAGCTCGATGGCCTCTATGAGTGCATCCTGTGCGCCTGCTGTTCCACCTCCTGCCCCTCCTATTGGTGGAACGGCGAGAAGTATCTTGGTCCCGCCATCCTGCTGCAGGCCTATCGCTGGCTCATCGATAGCCGGGACCAGGCTACCTCCGAGCGCCTCGACGATCTCGAAGATCCCTTCAAGCTCTATCGCTGCCACACCATCATGAATTGCGCCAAGGTCTGCCCCAAGGGCCTTAATCCGGCCAAGGCGATCGCCGAAATCAAGAAGCTCATGGTTGAGCGCCGCGCCGCCCCCTGACGGTCCCACGCCACTGGAGCCCCATGTTCGAAACCATCGTTCATGTCTCCGACACGGCTCAGGCGCGGGTGCTGATCGCGGCGCTCAAGGCGCATGGATTTCATCCCCTCGAGGGCGATGAGAGCGGGGTTCCTGGCTTTGCCGGTGTTGTCGCCCCCAGAGGCATTCCAATACGCCTGCCTGAGGAGGAAGCCGCCGACGGCAAGGTTCTTGCCGACGACCTCCTGCGGCAGATGGCTCAGCGTTGACACCCAAGAATGGCCATCATTGGCGAGTCAGACTTTGCTCTTGCGTTGAGCGCCGGGAGTGGGTGCTCTATATGCGCATACGGAATTCCAACCTTGGGGCTGGTCAGGCATGAGATCGGGGCGCACGGAACTTGGTCGGATCGGCATAACGGCCCTGATGCTCGGAACGACCCTGGTTCTCTCGGGCTGTGCCTCCACTGGCGTCACTGTCGCCAATGCCAACGATAGCGAGCAGCTTGGCGCCGTGCAGCAGGGAAGCGTCTCCACCACGGCTCTGCCGCCTATCGGCCCCAACGGGGAAGTTCAGGGCGCCCAGGACGTGAACGCGCCGCCCGGCGCAACGCCGTCAGGTGGCACCCAGGTGGCAACCAATGACAGTGGGACCGGGACGCTCCCGCCGGTTGGCGGCCTGCCAAGCACAACAGGCCGCGATCTCACGGGCGGACTGACGATCGAAAAGCTGTTGGGCCGCTGGACGGTCGTCTCAGGCCAGGACCAGTGCGCCCTCAACCTGACCCAGACGCAGAAGGGCGGAACCGGTCGCTACCGCGCGTCCGCCCCGGCCTGCGCCCTCAAGGGGCTGTCGGCCGTGGCGAGCTGGACTGTCGCCGGCTCGCAGGTGCAGCTCTTCGACGAAAGCGGCAAGCTCATTGCAGCCCTCATTCTGAGCGGCAACCGCTTTGTCGGAACCCTTTCAGGCGGAACCGGCATCTCCATGGTCGGCTGAGCGGGCGTGCTGCCCCGCAAACAAAAAGGGCCGGCATCGCGGCCGGCCCCTGTCTTGCTTGAGTCCGCTGTCTCGCCTCAGGCCGCTGCCTCCTCGGCGTCGGTCTCCGTTTTGGGCCCGCGCCGCGGCGACTTCTGAAGCTGTTTCTCGATCAGCTGAACCGCTTCGGTGAGCGTCAGCTTGTTGACGGCAGCAATCTCTCGGCTCATCCGGTCCATGGCCTGCTCGAAGAGCTGGCGCTCCGAATAGCTCTGCTCCGGCTGGTCGTCCGACCGGTAGAGATCGCGCACGACTTCAGAGATCGCGATCAGATCGCCGGAATTGATCTTGGCTTCATATTCCTGCGCGCGGCGCGACCACATCGTCCGCTTCACCCGTGCGCGGCCGGTGACCGTCTCCAGCGCCTTCTTGACCAACGGCTCTTCAGACAGCTTCCGCATGCCCACCGACTTGATCTTGGCGGTCGGCACGCGCAGCGTCAGTTTGTCCTGCTCGAAGGAAATCACGAACAGCTCGAGCTTGATGCCCGCCACTTCCTGTTCGTCGATCGAGGTAATGAGGCCGACCCCGTGCGATGGATAGACGATATACTCGCCGGTCTTGAATCCGAGGCGCTGCACAGACTTCTTGGCTACCATGAAATACTCCTTTGACGCCGCCGCCGGACCGGTTCTCTTGCCAAAAGACCGTCCTTGTTACTTTGTTGCAGCAAGACCTCGCCGCCGTCCGGCCCCGCTTGACCGTCCGGTTTTGTCACATTGTCGATCGTGTCAAAAAAAGAGTGCCTTGCGGCACGCGGCTGGCTTCTGCATCGATTTCATGACCGTAGCACAATTTTCCGGCAAAATCAAAGTTGCCGAATCAATCGGGTTAACGGCCCCGGTTTCAGGCGTTTTCCAGTTGAGGGACATGCCTACGAGATGGGCATGCCGTCGCTGAAGTTCAAACGGTCGCCAGCGCGGACGCGGGGTCAATCGCCCTGTCCCGGCGCCTCCGAGAAGTGGGTTTCGAACTTGTTCTCGACGCCATCCCATTCCTTGGCGTCGGCAGGGGGGTCTCGCTTTTCCGTGATGTTCGGCCACGCAGCAGCATATTTCGCGTTGATTTCCAGCCACTTATCCAGACCGGGCTCGGTATCGGGCTTGATCGCTTCGGCCGGGCATTCCGGCTCGCACACGCCGCAATCGATGCACTCGTCCGGATGGATCACGAGCATGTTCTCGCCTTCATAGAAACAGTCGACCGGACAGACTTCGACGCAGTCCATGTACTTGCACTTGATGCAATTGTCCGTGACGATGTAGGTCATTTAAGGCGGGAGTGTCCTGGAAAGCCCGAAGATTCAGCGGACTCGAGGCGGGCAGTGGCCCAGCGGGTCCGTTGGGTGCTAACGCGTTTTGGTAGGCCTCGCAAGGGATAGGCGAGGCAGGGATTTGCGGCTGCGACGACGGATCGCGGAACGAATTTCAGAATTTCAGCCCCTGGGCACTTCAGGCGACAAATCCTCGTAAAGCGTGCGCGCTTCCGCCGGCGGCCCGCGGCGCTCGCCCAGCGACAGAACGCGCCACACCAGAAGGCGCGAATGGACGGTCATTGTGAGCACGTCCCCTTCAGCGATCGGGCAGTCCGTGCGCACCTCCCGCGCTGAATTGACGCGCACCGCTCCGGCCGCGATTAGCTTCTGCGCCAGCGAGCGCGACTTCACCGCCCGTGCGAAATAGAGCCATTTGTCGAGCCGCTGTTTGACCAAGCGCTATTCCGGCTTGGGAGTCCTGAGCGCTGCCAGCGCCGCCCACGGCGAATCCGGGTCGAGCGCGACATCGCGCTTTTCGCGCGGCCTATGGTCGCGCCAGTCCTCGCGCTCGCGGTCGCGCTTGCCGCCGAACTTGCCCTTGCCGCCAACCCCGTTGCCGTCGCCCTTGTCCAGCCGAGGCCGGCCCGCCTTGCCGTTTGCGGCCGTGTCGCGGTCGGGCCTGCGGAACTGCCGTGGCGGCTTGCCGCCATTGCCCTCGGCGCCCGCCGTTCCCGGGGCGGCCGAGGGCCCCCCGGCATGCGCCGGCCGCTGATGCCGCCGCTTTTCGTGACGGGGATTGTCCGGCCGGCGTCCACCAGGGAACCACACTTCGTCGTATTCCGGCTCCGGCGGCTTGCCTTGGTCGGGGGCGCTTCCGTCCGAGGGGGAAGCAGAGTCGGCGGGGGGCGGCGATGCTCCGAGGTCGGCGGTGACTGTCTCGACCCCCGTCGCCTCCGCAGCGGCCGTCACACTGATGCCGCTCAAACCCTCCGCCGCGTCAACCCCGCTCTGCTGCGCGCCTGCCTCGGTGGCGCCTGCGCCCGTCGCGTCGGTGACCGGCGGCGGAATCTCGCCTGCTGCCGGCGTCGGCTCGGCGGTCGGCGCCGGTGGCTTGGGCGTTCGCCGCACGCGATAGCCCAGCGATGTAAGAATCGAATTGAAGTCCTCGCCCGCCGTTCCCAGCAGCGATGTCATCTCCACCGTAACCCGAAAGCCGTTGCCTTCGGCGGCGCCCGGCGGCAGTTCGCCCTGGTGCGTCTTGGGATCGAGCGCGATCAGCGGCCGGATGATGTCGGCCAGTCGTTCGAGGATGTCCACGCGCACCGCGCGCTTGCCGGCGACCTTGAATCCGGCAACTTCATAAAGCTTGGTCGAGATTTCCGGATCAACCTGGAATGATGTTCTTCCAGACAGCACGACATGTGGCAGCTCGCTCACCCCCGGCTGGCGCACCCCGCCATGCTTGAGTGCATAGAGGATCAGCGCGAGCTCGCGCGGGGCAGGCTTCAGGGCCAGCGGTACGTAGATGTGATAGGCGCCGAACTTCACGCCCAGCTTGCGCAGCTTGGCCCGCACATCCTGGTCGAGGCTCTTGACGTCCTCGGCGACTGCGCTGCGCGGCAGCAGTCCGAGATTCTCGTAGAGCCGATAGGCAAGGCCGCGCGCCGTGCCCTCGATGTCGGCCGGCGCCTCGAGCGCCAGAACCGGCTCGAGCACGGTGTTGATGTGGTGGCGCAGCCAGAGGCTTAGCCGGTCCTGCACCCGCTCGAGATCAGGTCCGGTGAGGCTCTCGTCCGCCAGGACAATCAGCCGCGGCCCGTAGAGGCTGTCGCCCTCGGCCAGCGAGGCGACCACTTCGCCTCGCCAGCGCATCTGTCCGTCAGTGGAAAGCACGAACTCCTCGTTGGGGGCGCCTGCCAGCCGGTCCGCGCGCCTTGCGATCTCGGGCGCCACCACCTGCGCCGCGACCGACCCCAGCGCCTTGGCGTCGGTTTCGCCCTCCGAGCGGGCGAGGGTGAAGCGGAAGCCCTGGATCGATCCGATGAGATGACCCTCGAGACTGATCTCGCCGCGGTCGTTGATTTCAGGTGTGGCCATTGATCGGTCTCGCAAGTGGCGCATCAGCACGCTGGTGCGCCGGTCCACAAAACGCTGAGTGAGCCGCTCGTGCAGCGCATCGCTCAGCCGGTCCTCGATGTCCCGCGTCTTTTCGCGCCAATGCGCGGGGTCTTCAAGCCAGTTTTTCCGGTTGGCGACATAGGTCCAGGTACGGATCTGTTTGATACGGTTGCTGAGTGTATCGATATCGCCGACAGTGTTGTCGCAGAAGCGCACCTGCTCGGCAATCCAGTCGGTGGCGATCGCGCCGTGCCTTCTGAGGTCGGTGAAGATACGGGTTACGATCTCGCCATGCTGTGCGGGCGAAATGTCGCGATAGTCGGGCAGTGCGCAGCATTGCCACAGCAATTCCACGTTTGCCCGTCCGATGGCGAGTTCGCCCGCCTCGTTGCGCGCCGTGAATTCGAGCGCATGCTGGTCGGTGGCGGTGGGCACGCGCGTCAGCGCCCTGTTGTCGGGCACGGCGTCGAGGGTCGCTCGCAGCGTGTCGATCGAGGTGAAATCGAGGTCGGTGTTGCGCCACTGCACCTGCCGCACCGGCTCGAAATCGTGACTTTCGAGCGCCGCGACAAGCTCGGTCTCGAACGGATCGGCATTGCCGGTGACCCCGAACGTGCCGTTGTGCATGTGCCGTCCGGCCCGTCCGGCGATCTGGCCAAGTTCTGCCGCCGTGAGCGGCCGCGTTTGATGGCCGTCGAATTTGCGGTCGTCCGCGAACGCCACGTGATGGACGTCGAGGTTGAGGCCCATGCCGATGGCGTCGGTCGCCACGAGAAAATCGACATCCCCATTCTCGTAGAGGTCGACCTGGGCATTCCGGGTCCGCGGCGACAGCGCTCCCATGACCACTGCCGCTCCGCCGCGCTCGCGCCGGATCAGCTCGGCGATCGCATAGACGTCGCGCGCCGAGAAAGCCACGATGGCCGAGCGAGCCGGCTGTCGCGAGATCTTCCTTTGCCCGGCATAGAGAAGCGTGGAGAAGCGCGGCCGGTGGATGATCTCGGCATCCGGCAGAAGCGTCCGGATCAGGGGAGCCATCGTTGCAGCCCCCATCAGCAGCGTTTCGCTCCTTCCCCGCGCGTGAAGGATGCGGTCGGTGAAGACGTGCCCCCGGTCGAAATCGGTCGCGACCTGAATCTCGTCGATCGCAAGGCACTCGACCGGCACTTCGAGCGGCATGGCCTCGACGGTGCACACCCAGTAACGCGGCTTTGCCGGCACGAGGCGTTCCTCTCCCGTCACCAGCGCGACCGCATCGGCCCCGACGCTTCGCGCCACGCGATGATAAACCTCGCGCGCAAGCAGACGCAGCGGCAGGCCGATCATCCCCGAGCGGTGCGCGAGCATGCGCTCGATGGCGAAATAGGTCTTGCCCGTGTTCGTGGGGCCGAGGATGGCCTTGAGGGAAGAGGCGTCGGTCATCTCTGGGCTATTTAGGAGAGGACAATGGCCGAGCCTAGGCCTTGCGCATCACATTAACCCAGTGCACGAACCGGGAACAAACAAGGGCCGAATCGCTTGCGAATCGTAATTTGCGCTTTGTTCTCCACGAAATGTTGTGGGTCGTCGCTCGCCATCCGACAAAGTCCGATCCACCGGGCGGCCTTGTACCACGGCAGGCATTCACAAAGGTTTCCAACTGGTTGATTTCGCCCTGTACCGTGCCCGGCCGAGCGCTTTGTAAATCAGGCGTGAAACTGGTGGCCTTACGATTTTTTGAGGCCTTTACCCGCCGGCCTTGGTGGCCTGCGGCGTTGTTCCCTGGCAATTGACCAAAAAGGTGTTGACCGTCCCGGATCGGGACGTGGCCGCCCCTTACCAATTGTTAACCGCGCCGCGGCCGCCGGGCGGGCCGAGGAGTTTTCACGCAGCTGCGTGCGGCGCGGACTGTTTCACCTTGGCTGGGCGGGGGCGACTTGGGGCGAGACCTACTGCAGGCTCGTCAGCACCATCGACAGGTCGCCCATCGAGGTGGTGAGCAGCACGCGGTAGGGAATGAAGAGTCCCGTGTCCTTGAGCGGCATGTACCAGATGAGGATGCGGTCGTCATGCGCCAGCGAGTTGGTGAGCTCGCTCGTGGTATAGTGTCCCGAGATCGGCCTGTAGTTGATCTTGCATAGAACGACAGGCCCTTGATAGCCGGTGCGCGGCGAGGTCGCCGTGTCGTCCCGCGCATAGTCAAAATCGAGGTCGAACCGTTCGATGCCGGTGAAGATGCGCGCATGATAGGCGCAGAGCGCCTTGTCCAGCTTGGGGCCGCGCAGCACGAACGCGGCCAGCATGTCATTGACCCCGCTGAGCTGGCTGCGTTCGATCGGGACACGGTCGATGTTGTTGACGATCGGCGGAGTGACGACGAATGCCGTCACGTCTCCCCCGGAATACTGCACTTGCACCTTGAAGTCCTGCCCGCCCGAGTGGGTGATGAGGTTGAAGGTGCTGGCGTCAAGGCCGCTGGCGGCGATGCTGCCGGTGGATTCGGCCTTGGCGATCCCGGCCGCAACCAGAGACGCAAGGCCCGTCACATTGGCATCGAGCTTGAGATCGTACGCGTTGGCGGTTTCGGTCAGCGTGAAGCCCGCCGTCGCAACAATATTGCCCCCCAGATTGACCACATAGCTGGCCATCGCCTGGGTATCCGCCAATGCCACGCCAGGCAGCAGCAACGCAGCAGCGGCACAGACGCTTGGCAGGCGGAAACGGGTCACACTTGGCCCTCGGGCATCAGGCAGCCCCGGAGGGCGCGAATCGCGATTTTCATCAAATTGCCCGGACGAACCCTGTTGCGCAAGTTGCCCGGCACAGCGCCTACCCCTAGAACTCGTGCATGTCTCAGCCGGGCGCGTCTCAGGTTGAACAGGCATGGCAGCTCCTGAGGCAAGAGCGGCCCGGCGATGCCTTTCGCCTTTCGGATGGGGTGTTGGCGCGCGAGCCCGGCAATATCTCCGCTCTGGCCTGCCGGGCGATGGCCCGATGGGATCTGGTCGGCCAGAATACGCAGTCGCTGGACGAACTCGCCCGCGCCGTCTCAGCGGCGCCCGATGTCTCCGCTCTCAGGCACAATTACGGCACGCTGCTCACTCGGGCCGGCCGCGTGGACGAGGCGGCCGAGCAGTACCGCGCCGCCCTGTCGCTCCGTCCCGATGACGCCCAGGCCTTCTGGGGGCTGACCCTCAACAGCCGCATCGACAAATCCGACGCGCTGCTTCCCGCGATGGAGGCCTTGTACGCGAGCCCAGGGCTCGATTCCCTGCGTCAGCAGTTCCTCGCATACGGCCTCGCCAAGGCATTCGACGATCTGAATGTCCCCGACAGGGCGATCCGCTACGCCATCGAGGCCAATCGTCTGTGCGGCGGCATGTGGGATGCGGCCGCGGCGCGAGAGCGCTACCTCGAGCTCAGCGCGCTGGCCGCTGAGGATGCCTTTCGCGCCGGTCGAACCAGCGGTCATCCCACGCGCCTTCCTCTCTTCATAGTGGGTATGCCGCGCTCAGGCACGACGCTCATCGAGACCATCCTTTCGCGCCATCCCGGAGTGGTGGCGCTCGGCGAGTCCCGCCAGATCGGCGACGTTGTCGAGGAGGCCGAGCGGGTGCATCGCTCGTCGGGGCGTATGTCGGCGAGCTCACGGCTTAAACGCGACTGGCTCAGTTCGAGGGCCGAACGCATCGCAGGTTCCTGGTCTGCGGCAAGGCGCGCCGACGTCCGGCTGGTCACCGACAAGATGCCGGACAACGCCTTCGTGCTCGACTATATTCGCCGGCTGTTTCCCAATGCGCGCGTGGTCTATGCCCGCCGCCACCCGCTGGATACCGGCGTCTCGAACTTCTTCGTTCGCTTCGGTCGAGGCCATGCCTTCTCGACCCGGCTCGACTGGATCGGGACCAGGTCGAGGCTCCTGGCCGACACCATGGATCTGTGGAAGGGCGCCCTCGATTTGCCCATACTCGATGTCCACTATGAACGTCTCGTGGCCGATCCAGAGGTCGAAATTCGTCGGCTTGTTGCCTTCGCCGGCCTGGACTGGACCGATGATTTCCTTACCCCCGAACAGTCAACCCGCAGTGTCGGCACCGCCAGCCAGTGGCAGGTACGCCAGCCGATCTACCGCACTTCGGTGGCGCGCTGGCGGCGCTATGAGCCGTGGCTCGGTCCCATGATCGAGGCAATGGGGGGCCTTGACTGGGTTGCGGCCCGCGAACGGGAGGCAACCGGCTAGCTGCTTGACGGCAAAGTCCGGTTTCTTTATGGAAGCGCCTCGATCAACAAAGCCTCCGGAGCCGGTGCGGCAGAGTTCCGCCACCGGGCCGTTTTGACAGGACCAAGAGCATGGCGCGCCGCTGTGAATTGACCGGCAAAGGTGTGATGGTGGGCAACAATGTGAGCCACGCCGTCAACCGGACCCGCCGCCGTTTTCTCCCCAACCTGCTCAACGTGTCGTTGATTTCCGACGCGCTGGGCCGGACGGTGAAGCTGCGCATCTCGGCCAATGCGCTGCGTTCGGTCGAGCACCGCGGCGGGCTGGATGCCTTCCTTCTCCGCGCCTCCGACGACGATCTGTCGCCGAATGCCCTGGCGCTCAAGCGCGAGGTGAAGGCCGCTCTCGCGGCCTGATCACATCGCAAGTTGCTTAGCCGCGCCGCCTCTGGGCTGGCGCGGTTTGTTTTTTTCGATGGGGCGCCGGTCTGCTGCCGGAGGGCCCGCTGAAGGGTGCGATATGTTCGCTCGCTTTGCTCTGGCGGTCGCTGCCATGATCGCCGTTGTCACCGCGTCCAACATCCTGGTGCAGTTCCCGGTTGCCGCAGACCTGGGGCCCTTCCACCTGGGCGATATTCTCACCTGGGGCGCATTCACCTATCCCTTCGCGTTCCTCGTCTCCGATCTCACCAATCGCTTTGACGGCGCGCGCCGCGCCCGGGTGGTGGTGATCATTGGCTTCGCGGTCGCGCTCTGCCTGTCGGCCTGGCTGTCGACGCCGCGCATCGCCATCGCCTCGGCGACGGCATTCCTGGTCGGCCAGTTGCTCGACATCGCGGTCTTTTCGCGCCTCAGAAACCGCTTTTGGCTCGTTCCCCCTCTGAGCGGATCGCTACTGGGCTCGCTCATCGACACTGCGATCTTCTTTGCGCTCGCGTTCGCTCCGGCCTTCGGCTTCGTCGATGTCGCGTTCGGCATGGCCGACGGCTCGCTTGGCATGCCCGCGCCCTGGCTGGGAGTTGGCGTCGACGTGCCGCTGTGGTTGTCGCTCGCTTCAGGCGACTTCAGCGTGAAGTTCCTTGCTGCCCTGCTCCTGCTGGTGCCCTACCGTGCACTGATGAACGTCGTGATGCCTATGCCATCTCTCACGGCTGTTTCAGCGTGAATTCCAGCAGCAGCGTCCGCTCCCAGTCGTTGAAATTGTTGTCGCTCACCAGCGTGACGCGGGTTTCGCCCGCGGCGGTCTGATGCACCGCCAGACCCTCCATGTTGTCGAGGTCTCCGCCGGCGCCCTCGAACAGCACCTCGCCGGTCATCTCGCTGCCTGGCTTGACGTCGGCCGCCTTGATGCGCACCAGGCGCGCCGCGAAATTGACCAGCACCACCCCGCGCTCAAGCACCAGCAGGTCGCCATTGGGCAGAAACGCGCAGTCCGTCGGGTCAGTCGCGCTGCCTGAGCGATAGCTCAGCGGCCCCTTGTCGTTCTTGCCCAGGAGCCAGCCTGAGTGAGCCCCATCATTGTCGATGACGCCCTCGGTCAGCAGCAGGGTCGAGCCCGCGATCGGGGAAGCGGGCGGCGCCACGCACACCGCTTCAAGGGATTGATTGGTCCGCGTCTGCGTGAGCCAGTCGGGGATGATGACGTCGAGCGCCGGACCGGTGGGCACGGCATCCTCGAGGTGAAAGTCGGCAACTCGCGTCAGGTTCTCGAAACCCACCCGCACCACCGACCCCCCGTTAGGCCGCTCGATCACGGCCAGCGCCTCGGCGTCGCGCGCAAAGGCCCGCGGCAGGTCGGCGCCCTTCGAATTCTGGATCGGCGCGATGTCGACGCCTACCACTGACAGCGGCGCGCCGCCCTCGTCATAGATCAGCTGTCCCGAAACGAAATTCCCCCGGTCCGAGACCATCACCAGCCTGCCTTCCCCTCCCACAAAGCCGATAGCCGACAGGCCTCCGAAGACGTCGCTGGGGCTGTGCAGTTCGAGGCCGCCGCGGAACACCAGGCCTTGAACAGCCTCGCCCGCGCCGGTGCCCTGGAAATGCGTGAGTTGCACGGCAGTTACGGTCACGGGGTCCGCTGACGCGCCACCCGCCATCAGCCCAAGGGCGGCCAAGGCGCCGAGCCGGCGCCTCATGCGTAGCGGGCCCGCCGTATCTCGACCGGCGGCTCCTCGTCGAACAGCGCAGCCAGCTCGTCCGTCAGGGCCCCCGCCAGTTCCTCGGCATCGAGGAGCGTGACAGCCCGCCGATAGTAGCGCGTCACATCGTGGCCGATACCGATGGCGACCAGCTGGATCGGCGTTCTGGTCTCGATATCCTCGATCACCTGCCTGAGATGTGCCTCGAGATAGTTGCCGGCGTTGACGCTCTGCGTGGAGTCATCCACCGGCGCGCCATCCGAGATCACCATCAGGATGCGGCGATTCTCCGAACGCGCCATCAGCCGCTTGCGCGCCCAGTCGAGCGCCTCGCCGTCGATGTTCTCCTTGAGCAGCCCCTCGCGCATCATCAGTCCGAGGTTGCGCCGCGCATGCCGCCAGGGCTCGTCGGCCCCCTTGTAAATGATATGGCGAATATCGTTGACGCGCCCGGGGTTGGCTGGTCGTCCGGCCTCGAGCCAGGCCTCGCGGCTCTTGCCGCCCTTCCAGGCGCGCGTCGTGAAGCCAAGGATCTCGACCTTCACTCCGCACCGCTCGAGCGTCCGAGCCAGGATGTCGCCGCAGATCGCAGCGATCGTGATCGGCCGGCCGCGCATGGAGCCCGAATTGTCGAGCAGCAGCGTCACCACGGTGTCGCGGAAATCGGTATCGCGCTCCACCTTGAAGCTCAGCGCCCCCAGCGGATCGGTGACCACGCGGGTGAGGCGCGCGGTATCGAGCACGCCCTCCTCGAGGTCGAATTCCCAGCTCCGGCTCTGCTGCGCCATCAGCCGCCGTTGCAGCTTGTTGGCGAGCCGCGCCACTGCACCCGCGAGATTTTCGAGCTGCTTGTCGAGAAGGGCCCTGAGCTGGTCAAGCTCCTCGGGCGGGCAAAGCTCGCTCGCCTTGACGATCTCGTCGAACTTCTGCGTGAAGATCCGATAAGTGAAGACGTTCTGGAATTCCCTGGCGTTGGCGCCAGGGGGCGGCAGCGGCGCCTCATCGCCGGCCTCGCCAGGCTGGTCTTCCTCGCTCTCGGCCAAGTCCTGGTCGCTGCCGTCCGTCTCGCCAGTCTCCTCGCTTTCGCCCGGCGCCTGATCCTCCTCGGCCTGAGCGTCCTCGCTTTCGCCTTCGCCCTGCTCCGGGGTCTTCTCGTCGTCCTGCCCGCGCTCGGGCTCCTGATCGTCGCCTTGTTCGTCCTCGCCGTCGCCGTCCTCATCGTCGAGCTCGCCCTCTGGAATGAGGTTCAAGTCACGCAGCAGGTGCTTGGCTGCGCGCGCGAACAGATCCTGGTCTTCGAACTTGCTGAGCAGCGCGGTGAGCGAGAGTCCTGCTTTCTGCTCGATCTCCCCCTTCCACAGTTCGACCAGCGCGTGCCCCGCGGGAGGGATCTCCATCCCGGCAAGTCTCTGCCGCAGGATCAACCCGAGCGCCTCGGCCAGGGGGGCGTCGTCGCGGGAGCTGACCTCGGCCAGGTTCGAGCGGAACAGCCTGTCATCCAGCATTTCGTGGATGTTGCCGTTCATTCCGGGCATGCGCAGGCACCCCAGCGCCTCCACGCGCGCCTGCTCGAGCGCGTCAAAGGCGGCGCGGGCATCGGGCTCAGCCGGCGAGCGGCGGCGGTGAATGTCAGGATCGTGGCTTGCAAGCCGCATCGCCATGGCGTCGCCTTGGCCGCGTGCGATTGCGATGTCGCGGCGTGTCGGCAGCCGCGGCAGGTTGGCGAGGCGCGCCTTGTCCGAGGTGAGGAGCGGCCGGTCCGCCGAAAATGTCACCTCGAGCTCGGGCTTGGCGGCGATGGCCCGCACTGCGGCGCCCATCGCGCTTTTGAACGCCTGGGTCGTGTCGGGTTTGTTGGCCTTGTTGCGCGAAGAGGTCGCCATCCTCGGTCGGTCCGGTTCTTGAGGTGAGCAATGCTCCTGCTCGCCTGGCCCTCATGGGCCGACCTCTCCCCCGAGGAAGAGGCAAGGTTGTGGCACGATGCTACCCCGTCGCCACCTCTCCCTCGGGGGAGAGGTTGCCGCCGCCGCGGCAGGTGAGGAGATCGTCGGCTAGGCGGTCACCGCCAGATTGGCTGCCGATTCCGGCAGGTCCTCGCCGAACACGCGCTGGTAGAACTCGGCCACCACCGGGCGCTCCAGCTCGTCGCATTTGTTGAGGAATGTCAGCCGGAAGGCAAAGCCGAGGTCGCCAAAAATCTGCGCATTCTCGGCCCAGGTGATCACCGTGCGCGGACTCATCACGGTCGAAAGGTCGCCATTGATGAAGGCCGACCTGGTGAGGTCCGCCATGCGCACCATATTGGCCACGGTCTTGCGGCCCTTTTCCGTCGCTGCATACGATTTGGCCTTGGCGAGCACGATCCCCGCCTCCTTGTCGTGCGGCAGATAGTTGAGCGTGGTGACGATCGACCAGCGGTCCATCTGGCCCTGGTTGATCTGCTGCGTGCCGTGGTAGAGGCCCGAAGTGTCGCCAAGCCCGATAGTGTTGGTGGTCGCAAACAGCCGGAACGCAGGGTGCGGGGTAATAACGCGGTTCTGGTCAAGCAGCGTCAGCCGTCCCGCAGCCTCCAGCACGCGTTGAATGACGAACATCACGTCGGGCCGACCAGCGTCGTATTCGTCAAACACGAGCGCGATATTGTTCTGCACGGCCCAGGGCAGGATTCCGTCGCGGAACTCGGTCACCTGCTTGCCGTCCTTGAGTACGATCGCGTCCTTGCCCACTAGGTCGATGCGGCTCACATGCGCGTCGAGGTTGACGCGCACCAGCGGCCAGTTGAGCCGCGCCGCGACCTGCTCGATGTGCGTGGATTTTCCGGTCCCGTGGTAGCCCTGAACCATCACGCGGCGATTGAACGCGAAGCCGGCGAGGATCGCGAGTGTGGTGTTGTGATCGAATAGATAATCGGGGTCGATCGGCGGCACATGCGGGTCGGGATCTGCATAGCCCTTGACCACCATGTCGCTGTCGATGCCGAACGTCTCGCGGACAGAATAATCCTTGTTCGGCAGGTTCGTGTATTCGGCCATTTCCTGGGACTCTGAGGGAGTTGAGCGGCAACGTGCCCGCCCGGAGAACTTTGGGCTCTATAGCAGCATCGTTCCGGGGTGGGTAGGGGCCGATTCCGGACCCCTGCCACCACGGAAATGGGCATCTTTGCCGGGGAATCCAAGGGCTTCGGCCGAACCTCGGGCAAGCCGCGCGGCCCTCCCGCGTCTAGGCCGGCACAAACCCCTTCTGCTTGAGATGGGCGTAGGCGGCAATGATCGAACGCAGCCGCTCTTCCGAGGCCTTGTCCCCGCCATTGGCGTCCGGGTGGTGGATTTTCACCAGGGCCTTGTAGGCGCGCTTGATTTCATCGGGCCTGGCGCTGGTTTTGAAACCCAGCGTCTCGAAGGCCCGGCGATCGGGCTCGCCGAGCTTGATTTCTCGCGGTGCGCTGCGACCCGCGCCCGCATTGTAGCGCCTGTAGCGTGCCCAGATATTGAGTGGATCGCCAAACCGCTTGCCTGTGGCATTCGGGTCCTTCTTGGGCATGCGCGGGCCGTTATAGGCGCCGGGCTTGCTCCCCAGCCCCCAGCTCGGCCGTCCGTCCGTCTGCACGCTCTCGTAGAGATGCCGTTCGCGTTCGCTGTCGGACATGCCGGCAAAGAAATTGAACGCCGTGTTGTAGTGTCGGACATGTTCCAGGCAGAAGTGGTGGTATTGGCCCTCGAAACGATGGCCCTTGGGCGCACGATAAATTCCCGGCTGGTCGCAGCCCTCCCACGCGCAGTCTGGGACTTCGCCCTGAGGCTCCGGCGTCGGGTGGCGCGGCGCGATGCGGATGCGGTCGAAAAGCTTGGAATCGAGCTTCATCAGTCTTAGTTACGCTAGCGGTTCGAAAGGACCCCAAAGAGGGTAACCCATATGCCTGTTCGCGACGTCATTGTTGCAAAACTTTCCGAAAAATTCGCTCCGACCCATCTTGAAGTGATCGATGAAAGCGCCCGCCACGCCGGCCACTCCGGCGCCCGGCCCGAGGGCGAAACGCATTTTCGGATTCGCATTGCCGCCAGGGCGCTGGATGGGCTGAGCCGGCTCGCCCGGCATCGCGCCATTAACGAGGTCCTCGCCGACGAACTCGCCTCCGGAGTGCACGCGCTCGCGATCGAAGTGACGCCGACGGGTTCTCCACAGGCATGATGGCATCGGGCTGATCTTTATCTAGGAATTCTCGGCTCGCCCACCAGTTTGCGGCGACCGTATGACCCCTGACTATGTTGTGACGGCGCCAACGAATTTTCGCGTGCGCTGTTGCGTGCTTTCCATAATACGGCGGAACTCCGGCGTCCTCGTGTCTCATCGTCACCCGAACGGCGAAGTTTCGCCCGCCTGGGTGCCTAGCACTTTGCGTGCAGACAGCCTTCAGGAGGGCGCAATGAAGATGTCGCGAGTACCGACATCCTTGACCGCTGCTTGCATCGCCGCGTTCAAGGCGAAAGTTCGGGTCAAGACGGGCACAACCGTGCCGGCAACGGGGGAGGGGGCCGCCTCGGCCCCATCGCTGAACAGACATATCATCGGCGCGTTTCGTTCAGGCAAGAGGTTCGCCAGTCGGGGGACCTTGATGCTGGTCGCAACGCGTACCGAGCAGACGTTGAACGGGCCGGCGTTCGTCGCCGCGCCCTGGTCACCCTGAGCTTCCCTCCCCCTCGCCAGGGAGGGAACGGACGGGCCTTCGGGCCCGTCCCTCCGGCGTCGTTTCGTCCCGCAGGGACGGAGCCCAGTGGTTTGTATTTTGTCGATCTGGATCCCGGCTGGAGGCAAGTTCCCATGTGCTCGCACATGGGTAGTCGGGGTGACGCCGGACCCGGGGCCCGTAGCGTCAGCTACGGGCCCGAGCGGGGCGGAGTTTCAAGCCGGCGCGTGCCGCTGACGCCGATTTGGGCTGGAACACCGCATTGCCCAGGTTGGCGGGCGAAATTGCGGCCCGCGCCCGGCCAGCCGCTCCCCGTCTTATCGGCAAGAGACATTCTAGGGGCATGGCTGCGCCTGCGTCAGTCTCGCCGCATCTCTTCAAGGTAACTCCGCACCGCCTCGGGGTCGACGTCGCGCTCGATGAATGCCTGACCGATGCCGCGCGTGAGGATGAACGTCAGCTTGCCATGCACCACCTTCTTGTCCTGTGCGATGGCGTCCATCAGCGCCTCGGTCCCCGGCAGATCGCCGGCAATATCCTTGAGCCGCGTTGGTAACCCCGCGCGCTTGAGGTGCGCGGCGATCCTCCCTGTGTCCTGGCTCGGGGCAAGTCCGAGCCTTGCCGAGAACTCATGTGCCAGCACCATGCCGATGCTGACTCCCTCTCCATGCAGCAGCCGGTCCGAAAATCCCGTGACCCGCTCCAGGGCGTGCCCGAAGGTGTGTCCGAGATTAAGCAGGGCGCGCACGCCTGTTTCCCTCTCGTCGGCGAGCACGAAGCGGGTTTTGGCCGTGCAGGCGTGCGCCACAGCCTCGGCCCGCGCCGGTCCACCCGCAAAGATCTCGCGCTGATTTTCCTCGAGCCAGAAGAAGAAGGGCTCATCGTCGATCAGCCCGTATTTGACCACCTCGGCGTAACCGGCGGCGAACTCGCGCGGCGGCAGCGTCTCGAGTGCGTGCAAATCCGCCAGCACAAGACGGGGTTGATGAAATGCCCCGATCAGATTCTTGCCGTGCGGCGAATTGACCCCGGTCTTGCCCCCCACCGAGCTGTCGACCTGTGCGAGCAGTGTCGTCGGCATCTGTACGAAATCCATGCCTCGCCGTGTTACCGCCGCGGCAAACCCGGCGAGATCGCCGACCACGCCTCCGCCCAGCGCCAGCACCAGGTCGCCGCGTTCGAGCCGCGCTTCCAGCAAGCCTTCGATAACCTCGTTCAGGCGGCTGACAGATTTGCTGGCTTCTCCGTTCGGCACAACCACTTCGGCATGCTTGAGTCCCGCGTCATTCAGCGATCGCGTGAGTCGCGGCAGTTGGGTCCGGGCGACCTCGGTATCGGTGACGATCCCAAAGCGCCGGCCGGGAAACATGGCCTTGAGGCGCGCGCCAGCCTCCTCCAGAAGCGCCGGCCCAATGACAATGTCGTAGGCGCGATCTCCCAGCGGCACATGCACGGTCGTCGATTCAGCCACGTGCTCCTCCCAGATGCGTAAGCAGTGCCGCGATCACGTCGCTTGCCACTTGGTCCTGCGGAACGTCGGCGCTTTCGACCGTAACATCGGCTTCCGCATAGATGGGATAACGCTTATCGATCAGCTCTTTGAGCGTTTGTCGCGGATTGGCGGTCTTGAGCAGCGGGCGGTTGGAGCGACGTTGCACTCGGGCGAAAAGAAGCTCGAAGTCGGCCTTGATCCAGACCGAGACGGCCGACTCCTTGATAAGCGACCTGGTTTCCGGATTGATGAAGGCCCCGCCGCCCGTGCCCAGCACGAGGTCGCGGTCCTTGAGCAGTCGGGCGATCACGCGAACCTCGCCAGCGCGGAAATCGGCTTCGCCGTGCGTGGCAAAAATGTCCTCGATCGACATGCCTGCGGCCTTTTCCACCTCCTCGTCGCTGTCCACGAAGTGGCGGCCCAGTCTTGTTGCCAGGCGCCGCCCGACGGTTGTCTTGCCCGCCCCCATCATGCCAACCAGAACGAGCGGGCGCCCGGCGAGGAGGGCGTTCAGCTCGTCCCTTTGAGGTTCGCGTGGCTGCGCTGCGGGGGTCATGGTGAAGCCCGAAAGGTCGCGAGCGTTGAACCGTTAGGGCCTCCTAAAGTCAATCCCGCTACCCTTGGACTCGCCGCCGCTCTTGATCGCGCCACAGATTGGCGGGACAACCAGCTATCGCTTCGCCCGGGAATCGATGCCGACCCTTATCCGCCTTTTCGTCTTCCTGATCGTTCTTGCCGGCCTCGGATTCGCCGGCATGGTCGCCCTCACCATGATGGTCGATCCTGGCGAGAAGGACATCACAATCCGTATCCCGTCCCGTGACCTCGTTGCTCCATCGGCGCCCCTTGACCTCAACAACCTGCCCGCGCCCGTTAACGTTGCACCCAAGGAGTCGAGCGTCGTCTCAAGCGCTATCGACACGTCCGACCCGCAGGCGAGCGATTCCGGGGTCAAGACCGTCGACGCCGGCGGCAAGGAATGAGCAGCCGCTACCTGATCGAAGCCTTTCTCGAGATGATGAGCGCCGAGCGCGGGGCTGCAAGGAACACCATCGAGGCTTACCGGTCAGACCTCGACGACTACGCCGCGTTTCTGTTGACGCGGAAGAGGTCGCTTGAAACGGCGACGCGCGAGGATGTCGTTGCCTATTTGAGCCGTCTGGATGCCGAGGGGATGGCCGCCTCGTCGGCCGCTCGGCGCCTGTCCGCGCTGCGCCAGTTTCATAAGTTCCTGTGCGCCGATCAGATACGGCCCGACGACCCCACCCGCATCGTGGCGAGTCCCAGGACGCGTCGACCCCTGCCGGCCGTGCTCTCCGTTGCGGAGGTTGACCGTCTGCTGGCGACGGCCGAAGCCGAGGCGAACGCCGCGGCATCCCCGTCCGCTGAGGATCGGGCGCGACGCCTCTACGTCATGCTGGAGTTGCTCTACGCAACTGGCATGCGCGTCTCGGAACTGGTCGGACTTAGGCGCGCTGCGGTCATGCGAGATACGAGCTTTCTGACCATCACCGGCAAGGGCAGCAAGGAGCGCATCGTTCCCCTCAATGATCGCGCCCGCGATGCCGTGAGAGCCTGGCTTGCGACGCTCGAGCCGGGCTTGTGGCTGTTCCCGGCAGGGGGCGAAGAGGGTCATCTGAGCCGGCAGGTCTTCGCCAGAGACCTTAAGGGCCTGGCGGCACGCGCAGGGATTGCGAGCGCTCGGGTCGCGCCGCACGTCCTGCGCCATGCTTTCGCCAGCCACCTCTTGCAGGGCGGCGCCGACCTTCGCGTTGTCCAGACGCTCCTTGGGCACACGGACATCTCGACCACGCAGATTTACACGCACGTTCTCGATGAACGGCTTCGCACGCTCGTTGAAAGCCACCACCCGCTCGCCGAAAAGCCCTAGCGCCGCCACTGCGTGAGGCTGACCCCTTCATCGAGCTCGCTGGTTTCCGCCGGCGTCATTCCCGCCTGCCGCAGGACATCCCACGGCAGCCCGGTCGAAAAGCAGGCGATACCATCGGGGATCGTCACTCCGGTCACCGTCACGAGGTCGAATGCGGTATATCCCGGCAGGAAGAGCTCGAACACCTGCCGTCCCCCTGTAACGGCGATGGTTCCCTCGACGATGCCCAGGCCCGCCAGCACCCGGCGGAAGCTGATCCCGTCGGGGTTCCAGAGCATGGCATTGGCGTCGGCCGGGTCTCGTTCGAGCCAGGCGACGCGGCTGGTGACCACCAGCCGCTTGCGGCCCGGATTCGGGTGCGCCTCGTGCCCCAACCGGCCTAAAACAACCAGCGCGGAGCGGTCGAGCGCCGCCTGGAATCGCCGCCAGTCGGCGTCGTTCCGCAGGTCGGGCGGCATCTTGCGGTTTCGGTCTGCGATCATTCCGTCCGCCGAGACGATCGCGTGTCCCACAATGGAGATGGTCACTCGACACTCCGTTCAGGCCGCATTCACCGCGGCCGCGTTACTCGATCTAATGCGGCAAATTGCGCTCAATTGTGCCGCGAAATGCCATAAAGACTTCTTCACTCGGCTTCATTGTCGCTGCGAAGGTCTTTGTTGTCGCCCATCCACACGCTCGAGGGGATTGCCACCTTGCCCATCATGTCCAGAGCGGCGTTCCTCGCCGCCGCGCTCACCCTGTCGCTTGCCGCTCCGGCCGCCCTGGCCCAGCAGGAGTCGCACGGCACAAACGTGCCCGACCTCGGTTTCAGCCTCACCATCCCGACCATACAGGTTCAGAATTCGTCGATGACTGCCGACGAAATCCGCGACGCGCTGGCCGGAAACTTTCTCGACCACGTCGCCGATTTCGCCAGCCTCACGGCGAGCAGCATCACCATTCCTGAGATCACCTTCACCACCGACGCGACCGTCGAGGGCCAGCACCAGTCCTCGACCGCCACCTACACCAATCTCGTCCTGTCCAACGTCAAATCCGGCATCGCAGAGGGGGTGAGTATTGAGCGGGTGGAGACCAAATCGGGGGAAGGCACCTTTGTTTACAAGGGGATGCGCCAGAATGGCTTGGATATTCCGGGCATATTTGCGCTTGTTGGACTGATCCCCGGCGCCACGGCGGACTTCCGCCCGCTCACGCAGACCTTCACGGTCGACGGCGCGAGCTTCACCGGCCCCAATGTCTCCTGCAGCATCGGCCCCTGGAGCAGCCAGGGCATGGAAGCCAAGCCGGTGAGCGTGCTCCTCAAGGATGTCATCGCCGCCGGCGCGCAGATCGAGGCGGACAAGACCAATCCGCCGCCCGCCGCGCTCAAGACCATCGTCACCTACATCCTCGACCTGCTCACATCCTTCCGCACCCACCCCACGGAGGTGAACAGTCTCCAATGCAAGGGATCGGGACCAAATGGCGCGGCGGAGGTGGCCATCGCCCGGATCACCGTGGGCGGGTTCGACCCGGGGATCTACCCCTCCGTGGCGGTCGAAGGCCTCAAGATCGACGCCGGCGACAAGGGTGTGATCAGCATCGGCAAGGCCGAACTCAAGCCCATCGACCTCAATCCGCCCATCAGCCTTGTGCGGGCCAATCTCGACAATCTGAGCTCCACCTGGTTCGACAAGAACGCCCGCCGGCTGATCCCGTCGGCGGCCGGGCTCGATCTGGCTGACATCAAGATCGACATCGTCGATCCCGAGCAGCCGGGGGCCCGGCTGCAGGCGAGCCTTGCCGATTTCGACATCTCGCTGTCGGACTACCTCAACGGCGTGCCGACCAGGATATCGGTCTCCACGCACGGCCTTGACGTGCCGCTCGATGCGCGCTCGGGCGACGACAACGTCAAGATGCTGCTGGCGCTCGGCATCACCCGCGTCAACCTCGACGCCGCCTTTTCGGCCGTCTGGGACAAGGCGAGCCACACCATCACGCTCGACAAGGTTTCGGTCTCCGGCAAGGATTTGGGCAGCTTTGCGGTGGCGACCGTGCTGGGCAACGCCAGCGAGCAGCTGTTTGACGCCGACCCCAATGTCGAGCAGGCGGCGGCGATGGGGCTCACCATCAAGTCCATCACCCTTGACGCCGCCGATTCCGGCCTTGCCGACAAGCTCTTCCCCATGCTCGCCAGGCAGCAGGGGGTTTCCGACGCAAAGGCCTTCCGCACGCAGATGGCCGGCACCGCCGAGGGCGCGGCGCTTCAGATGCTGGGCGCGACCGATGCCGCGCGCCAGCTTGGAACGGCCATCGGCGACTTCATCAGCGGCAAGGCCAAGACGCTCTCGATCAACATCGCCGCCAAGGACCCGGCCGGCGTGGCGGTGCCCGTGCTCATGCAGGCGAGCAACGATCCCACGGTGCTGACCAGCGCGGTCGATATCACCGGCTCCAATCCCGCCCCGTAGATCCCTTGAGGCGGCGCCCCGGCGACGCCGCCTTGACTCCCTCCCGGGCCGCCGCCACTTTCCAGCCATGATGGGGCGCGACATCGCCGCCCCTCCCAGCAATGGCGGTGCTCATGCAGTCCTACCTCGATTTCGAAAAGCCCGTGGCCGATCTCGAGGGCAAGATCGCCGAGCTGCGCTCGCTCAGCGGGGACGACCGCGCGGTCTCGATCGATGAGGAGGTGAGCGCCCTCACCGCGCGCGCCGACCAGGCCCTTGCCGACATCTACAAGCGGCTGACGCCGTGGCAGAAGACGCAGGTCGCCCGGCATCCGCAGCGGCCGCACTTCTCCGACTACGTCAAGGCGCTTGTCACCGAGTGGACGCCGCTTGCCGGCGACCGGAAATATGCCGAGGACCCCGCCGTGCAGGCCGGATTCGGCCGCTTCAACGGCGCCCCGCTGGCGATCATCGGCCAGGAGAAGGGGTCGACCACCGAAACCCGCCTCAAGCACAATTTCGGCATGGCCCGCCCCGAGGGCTACCGCAAGGCGGTGCGCATCATGGATCTCGCCGACCGGTTCAATATTCCCGTTGTGTCCTTCGTGGATACCGCCGGCGCCTATCCCGGCATCGGCGCCGAGGAGCGGGGCCAGGCCGAGGCCATCGCCCGCTGCACCGAAAAGTGTCTCGAACTGGGCGTGCCGAACCTCGCCGTCATCATCGGGGAGGGGGGCTCGGGAGGCGCTGTCGCCATCGCCACGGCCAACCGTGTCCTGATGCTCGAAAACGCAATCTATGCGGTGGCTTCGCCCGAAGCCTCGGCTTCCATTCTGTGGAAGGATGCGGCGCGCGCGCAGGATGCCGCCAACAACATGAAGATCACCGCGCAGGATCTCATGGGCTTTGGCGTCATCGACGGCATCATCCCGGAGCCGCCGGGCGGCGCGCACCGGCATCCGGACGCGGTGATGGCCGCAACCGGCGAAGCCATCGGCCAGTTTCTGCGCGACTTCCCCGGCAACCGCGGCCGCCTCGAAATCCGCGAGCACCGGCGCGAAAAGTTCATGGACATCGGCTCGGCGCTCAACTGAACGCGCGCCCCCCGCCAACGCCCCATCCGCCGCCGCCTCCCGGCAGGCGGGCCGGCTGGCTTATGTGGTTGGGCGGTGGAGGGAAGGGGGCGGGCTCGGCTTCGCGCTGCCTTCACAAAGCCGTGGTGTTGCGCTCCGGTGACGGTGCGGTAACCCTCTGCCGTGTAGGACATGGGCAGTCGTTTTCGGCAGATTCGGACGTGATGCGCGCCCCGCTTTGGAGACTTCTGGCCGCCCTGCTCGCGCTGTGCGGGGCTCTGGCGCTGGCCGCCTGCAGCGATATCGTTCCGCGCAACAGCTCGCTCAAGGCGGTGCAGCCGCTCAAGCAGGCCTCGCTCAACCGCCTCGCCGAGATCGGATCATCCCCCGGCGCGCCGATGATGATCCGCATCTTCAAGCAGAGCAACGAGTTCGAGGTCTGGAAACAGAGCAAGGCGGGGCCTTACAAGCTCTACAAGACCTACGCCATCTGCGCCTGGTCGGGCACGCTGGGGCCCAAGATCAAGGAAGGCGACCGGCAGGCGCCGGAGGGATTTTACAACATCACTCCCGCCCAGATGAATCCGAACTCGAACTATTATCTGAGCTTCAACACCGGCTTTCCCAACAAGTTCGACCGCGCGCTCGGCCGCACCGGCGCCAACCTGATGGTGCATGGCGATTGCTCGTCGGCCGGCTGCTACTCGATGACCGATGAGTCCGTTGCCGAGATCTATGCCCTCGCCCGCGAGACCTTCAATGCCGGCAACGCCGTCATCCAGATGCAGATCTTTCCGTTCCGGATGACGCCGCAGAACCTGGCGCTGGTGGCCGACAATCCCAACCTGCCGTTCTGGATGGACATCAAGGAAGGCTACGACCGCTTCGAGCTCAGCAGGACTCCGCCCAGCTGGGATGTGTGCGAGAAGAAATACGTCTTCGACCTGAGCGGTCCCGATGGCGCGCCGCTCGACCCGCTGGGCGCGTGCCCGGCGCGCGGCAACGACACCCTGCTTGCCTCTCTCACCGCCAAAGAGGCGGCCGACGACGCCCAGTTCAAGACCCTCGTGGCGCAGATCGCCGACCGCAATGCCAAGGCGGCGGCCCAAGCCCAGGCGGAGGCGGACCAGAAGGCGGCGGCCAAGGCGCGCGGCGAGGCGATCGGCGGTTTCTTTTCCGGCCTCTTCGGCGGCGGCAGCGCCGGACAGACGCCGCCGGCCTCGGGCTCGAGCGTGGTCGCCCCCACCCCCATGCCGGCTCCCAAGTGGAGCTGAGGCCGAAAACCGCCTGTTTCGGCCGCAATTTCTGACACGATCATCGTGCAGCCTGTGGGGCATGATCGGTCCTGTCTCCCGCTTTGCCTTCGCGGCGGCCTGCCTCGGCCTATGGGCGGCCGGCGCATTGTCGCTCGTCGGGCTCGTCACGCCCATCGCAAGCGACTATCTACGGGGCCCATTGGTTCCCGGAGGTCCCGCCATCGCCACCGTCTCCGCCCCGCTGTTCCGCCTGGGCGCTTTGCCTGACGGTCTCGCGTTCCACCCTCTGGTGCTGATCGTGGGCGCGCCGCGGCGCGCCTCGGGCCCGGCCTGCGGACGCGCCTGATGGACCGCATCATCTCCCTGCTCGCCGCGCTTGTCGGCCTCATCGCGCTGGGTGGGGCCATCCTCGTCCACACCAATGCGGACGCCGAGCGCCAGAAGATGGCGACCCAGATCGCGGCGCTCGAGGCGTCGCTGGATCAACTGGGCAGGGAACGGCCCGCGGCCTCCGCGCCGGCTGCCGCCCAGCCCGATCCGTCCGTGACGGAGGCGCTTGCCGCGCTCGAGGCCCGTATGACCACCCTCGAGCGGAAATCCTCCGATGAGGCCTCCCAGCTCGCAGCCGCCAATGCGGCATTGGCCGCAAGGCCCGCCGCCGCCCCGCCTGAGGTCGCTGTGGCCGATGCGCCCGCCGCGGCCCCGTCCACCGCCGCTCCGCCCTCCGGCATCCCCGCTGCCATCGCCGCCGATGGCCCGACGACCGATTGCATCCCGCTTGGCACGCGCTTCATGGCGGCCGCTGGCGACAGCTTCCCCATCTGCAAGACCCGGATGGTCGTCAAGGTCGCCGCCGTGAGCGACGGCCTCGCCAGCATCAACGGGGCGGGCGAAGTCGCCCAGGGCGGCACCGGCAAGCTGCAGCAGGGCTGCATCGTGGCGGTATTTTCCGCCGACGTGACGAGCGGCTACGCCGAGATGCGGGTGAGCTGCGAGCCGCAATAGCCTGCCGGCCACCGCCGGCTCACTGCTGTGGCGCCGCCTCGCGGTATTGCGCGGGCCAGACCCCCACATGCCGGCGGAAGGCGCGGGCGAATGCGGCGTCCGACCCGTAGCCGATGCGCTCGGCGATATCGGCGATCTTGAGCGTGCTCGAGCGCAGCAGGTCCGCCGCGATCTGCATGCGCCACTCGGTGACATACTGCATGGGCGTCTGAGCGAGGAGGCGGTGGAACCGCTCGACCAGCACCGTGCGCGAGGTCGCCGCCTCGCGCGCCAGGTCTTCGACATTCCACTCGCGCATCGGATCGGCATGGATGAGGGGCAGAGCCCGTCCGATCACCGGATCGAGCGTCGCGGCGAGCCAGCCATTGGCGCTGGGGGCTGACTCCGAAAAGATCCGCAGCGCCTCGGCGAGCAGCAGCTCGGGCAGGCGCGCATTGAGCACCGCCTCCACCCCGGCCGGCCGCGACATCGCATAGTTGATCGCGGCCGAAAAGAAGTCCGCCGCCAGGCCCTGCGGCCTCACCACGAAGATCGGCGGCAGATGGCGCAGCACCGTATTGAACAGCGGCTCGTCGCAGCGGAAGTAGCCGCACACGATTTCGGTCCGCTGTCCGCCGCCATCGATGCGCACCACGGGCATCTCCGTCCAGGGGAGCGGCGGCAGCAGCTCCCCGATGGGGACGGCCTTGGTCGAGGGCGGACCGCTGCCCACGCGGTGCTGCTGGGCCTGCGAGACGATGGCCACATCACCCACTTCGAGCGGATGGGCCGACCTGTCGCCGGCCACCCAGGCCCGGCCGGTGCGGATGGCATGAAACGGAATGAGGCGCTCGAAGCCCTTGGAGAGCAGCGCCGTCAACTGCTCGGAACGGGGCGTCTCGAAGGCCCAGGGCTCGCCATACTCGCCCAGCATGAAGATCGCGCCCGACAGCCGCAGCCGCGACAGCAGGTCCGAGAGCAGGGCAGTCCGCTCCGCCGCCCCGCGGCTCTCCGGTGCGTCGGCGCGCTGATCAGGGGCCTTGAGCGTTTCCACCTGGCCATCATCCCGGCGAGCGAAGTCGTCGGCCCGATTTGACTGCCGGGCGCATGAAAAGGTCAATAGTGTTCGATGTAGCGCAAGATAAATCGAGGGCCGAAGGGCCCTCGACAATTGCGCATATTTGCTGCTTCGGCGTCAGAAGCTGCCGTGGCAGTGCTTGAACTTGCGGCCCGAGCCGCAGGGGCAGGGGGCATTGCGCGACACGCCCACCAGCAACTTGGGGTCGATCGGCCTCAGCCGCGGATCGGCTTCCGCCACCTCGCCGCCAAGCCCGGCCAGCGCCCCGGCCGCCGCGAATGCCGTTCCAATCGTGCCCGAGATCTGGCTTGCCGCGTCGTTCTCGCCGGTATCCGGATCGATATGGATTTCGCTGAGCGCGGGCATCGGCGGCGGCGCCGGCTGGCGCACCTGGACCTCCACATGGCTGAGCTGGCTCGTCACCATCTCGCGCATGTCGCTGAGTAGCTTCTGGAACAGCTCGTAGGCCTCCTGCTTGTACTCGTTGAGCGGGTCGCGCTGGGCCAGCCCGCGCCAGCCCACGACTTTGCTCAGATGGTCGAGCGTGACCAGATGCTCGCGCCAGAGGTGATCGATCGACTGCAGCAGGATCGACTTCTCCACCTGCCGCATGATCTCGGGGGTGTACTGTGCGACCTTGGCCGCCGCCACCCGGTCCGCCTCGGCCACCAGCCGCTCGCGCACGACCTCGACGTCGATGCCCTCTTCCTCGGCCCAGCGCCTGGACTGGATGTCGACATTGAGGAACTGCTTGGCCTCGGCGTCGAGCAGGTCGGTCTGCCACTGCTCGGGATAGGAGCGGTCGGGAATGGCGTGATGGATGATGGTGTCGACAACGTCGTGGCGCATGTCGGCGATGGTGTCGGAGACGTCCTCCTTGTCCATCAGCTCGAGCCGCTGCTCGAAGATGACCTTGCGCTGGTCGTTCATCACGTCGTCGTATTTGAGGATGTTCTTGCGGATGTCGAAGTTGCGCGCCTCGACG
>DASZSH010000124.1:0-11870 GCA_035548755.1 Devosia sp. | reverse complement strand
GTGTTTGGCACCTCGATGTCGGCTCATCACATCCTGGGGCTGGAGCAGGTCCCAAGGGTATGGCTGTTCGCCATTTAAAGTGGTACGTGAGCTGGGTTTAAAACGTCGTGAGACAGTTTGGTCCCTATCTGCCGTGGGTGTAGGAATGTTGAGAGGAGCTGACCCTAGTACGAGAGGACCGGGTTGGACGAATCTCTGGTGGACCTGTTGTGGCGCCAGCCGCATTGCAGGGTAGCTATATTCGGACGGGATAACTGCTGAAAGCATCTAAGCAGGAAGCCTCCCTCAAAACGAGCATTCCCTTGAGAGTCGTGGAAGACCACCACGTTGATAGGCCGGATGTGGAAGCGCAGCGATGTGTGAAGCTTACCGGTACTAATAGCTCGATTGGCTTGATCGTTCTCATTAATCAATGTCCGTGATTGTCACGGCTTTGAACGAAACGATCGGCTCAGAACACTCTCTCCGTTGCAAACAGCATGGGTTGCACGGAGCCTAGAGCAACGCTCTAGATAACCAGAATTTACTCAGATGTTTTTCGCCGATCTGGTGGTTATTGCGAGAGGCCCAGAACCCGATCCCATCCCGAACTCGACCGTTAAACCTCTTTGCGCCAATGGTACTAAGTCTCAAGGCTTGGGAGAGTAGGTCGCTGCCAGGTCTGCCAAAAACATCTGATCTCTGACGATTTCGAAATACAAAACGCCGTTCCGCAAGGGACGGCGTTTTTGTTTTGGGCGATGCCATCTCGCAGGGCGGTTCATGTCTCAACGCACGATCCATATCGCGGCGGCGCTACTCGTCGGACCCGACGGACGGACACTCCTGGTCCGGAAGGCTGGCACGACCGCCTTCATGCAGCCGGGCGGCAAGATCGAACCCGGCGAGACGCCCGAGCAGGCGCTGGTCCGCGAGATCGCGGAGGAGCTCGGCCTCGTCGTCGACCCGGCTGCGCTGATGCCGCTCGGCCGCTTCAGCGCCGTCGCGGCAAACGAGCCCGATGCGATCGTCGTCGCCGAGACGTTTGTGCTCGAGACGTCCGGGACGCCGGTCCCGGCCCGCGAGATCGCCGAGATCGTCTGGATCGATCCGCTGCATCCGCCGGCCATCGAACTCGCGCCGTTGACGGGCGAGCACATCCTGCCGGCTTGGCGGGCGCGCCTCTCCGCCTGATCTGACACCTCATCAATCAGCCACCGCCATCCGTCTTCGCGACGGAGGCGCGCTGCTGTCCGGGATTCCGACATGACCGACGACGCGACCTTCCGCGGCGATTGCACCCGTTGCCTTGGCTTGTGCTGCGTGGCGCTGAGCTTCGACCGCGGTCCGCATTTCGCCTTCGACAAGCCGGCCGGCGAGGCGTGCCAGCATCTTGCCGCCGACCATTCCTGTGCGATTCACGAGCGGCTGGCCGCCGAGGGCATGGCCGGATGTGCCCGCTATGACTGCCGTGGCGCCGGCCAGCTCGCGACCGCCCTGTTTGCCGGCCTCGACTGGCACGACTCGCCGTCGGTGCAGCGGCAAATGTTCCGCGCCTTCGGGCTGTTGCGGGAGATCCAGCTCATGCGACTCGCGCTGCGCTGCGCCGGCCTATCGCCTCAGGCCCTGGAGCCCAGCGGCGGCTGGACGCTCGCGACATTGCTCGCCAATGGGGCGACAGCGCTCGCCACCGCGCGCGCGAGTTTGGCCGCACACGGATCGGCGCGGCGACTCGCATCATGACGGCGGTCAAGTGGTCCAGCCGGCGGCAGTCCGGTGCAACAGCGGCGTCTTGAACACCCCGATCACCGGCGGAGCCTCGGCGCCCAGCGCCGTCCTCCATCGATCGGTCTGCAGCATGAGCGCGCCAATCGCCACCGGCCGGACCCCGACGAGGTCGAGCAGCGCCAGGCCCGCGCTGGTCGAGCGACCGGTCGACAGCACGTCGTCCACCAGCACGACGCGCCGGTTTTCGAGCAGCGGCAGCAGGCGCGGGTCGAGGTACAAGCGCCGCGAGGTCGGCGTCGTCACCGAGCTCATCGAAACCGACAGCGCCTCGTCGTACCAGAACTTCCGTGAGGTGCCGCACGGCACGTAGCGCACATGACCCAGCGCCGCGGCCACTCCCGCCGCGACGGTCAGTCCGAGCGTCGGCAGGCCGACGATGACCTCCGGTTCGTACGCCGACAGCGCCGCGGCAAGGTCGTCGATCAGCACGCGCTGCACCGCGAAGCTCGCCTGGTTGATGATCAGCGAAGCGAGGCCGTTTTCGCTGTCGGGCAGCGGCCGGATCGGCAGCTCGAGCACGCGGCCGTCCTTCAGCGTCACGGGAAAGCCGGTCGAGAACGGCGCGGTCTCGCCGGTCGCCGGCCGCAATTCCTGCCAGAACTCTTCCGCGCGCATGCATGCCCTCATCGCTTCAGCCGCGCCACCTCAGCCGATCGGTTGACTTCCGTCAAAGCCAAATGCTCCGGTGGTGTCAGGCTGCGGGAGGCCGCCATGACACCGATCACCGTCACCTACTTTTCCGATGTACTCTGCATCTGGGCCTACGTCGCCCAGGCGCGGGTCGATGCGGTCAAGCGCACGTTCCCGGGCGAAGTGCGGCTCGACTACCGGTTCGTGTCGGTCTTCGGCGACACCCGGCTCAAGTTCGGCGAAGGCTGGCGCGATCGCGGCGGCTTCGGCGGCTACGCCAAGCACGTCGAGACGATCGCCAAGAAGTTCGAGCATGTGACGCTCAGTCCGCGCGTGTGGTCCGAGGTGCAGCCGGCCTCCTCGCTGAGCCCGCATCTCTTCCTCAGCGCCGTGCTCGAATGGGAGCGGATGACCATTCCGGCGGCGGTCGAACACGAGCCGCAGATCTTCGAGAGCGTCATGTGGGCGCTGCGCCGCGGCTTCTTTGCCGACGGCCTCGACATCTCGCTGAGGCATGTGCAGCGCGACCTGGCCAAGCCCTTCGGCGTCGATCTTGCTGCGGTCGAGCGTGCCATCGACGACGGCACCGCCTTCGCGCGCCTCTCGACCGACTACCAGACTGCCGAGAAGACCAAGATCGACGGCTCGCCCACCTTCGTCCTCAACGAAGGCCGGCAGAAGCTCTTCGGCAATGTCGGCTTCCGCGTCATCGAAGCCAACATCAAGGAAGTGCTGCGCGACCCGAACCAGGATCAGGCGAGCTGGTGCTGAGCGGGTAGATCAACGTTCCGGCAGGCCGGCACGACGCAGGGCATCGATCTTCCGCGCCAGCCGGCGTCGATCCGCGAAGTGTTGCCCGTTTTCGACGCTGTGAACCGTGACTCCCGGCGCCATTGCCATATAGCGGAGCAGATGCCGCTCAGCCTCGTCCTGTCGCCCAAGCTCGACGAGCGACGCGACGGCGGTCCAATGCGCTGCCGAATAGCCGGCACCGAAGGTGAGAGACCGATAGGCTCGGGCCAGGGCGCTTTCATAGTCGCCCGCGAGGTAGGCCACGCTGGCTTGGCCCCCGATCGCGAAGCGCTGTCCCGGATCGTCCGGCGCCAGGCTCACCGCACTCTGCGAAATGCGGTCCATCTGATCCATCGATCCGCCCCAGTGCTCGGCGTGAAGCGCACAGGCGAGCACCAGCTCGCTGTTGGGGTTCATGGCCAGAGCGCGCCGGCTCAGCGCGATGCCGAAATCCTCTTCGTCCACGGTGATCAGCGCGTTGCCGATCAGCGAGATGGCCACTGCATCGTCATCGGCGAGTTCCAGCGCACGATAGGCGAGCTGGCGAGCGACTGTCTTGTCGTCGGTGACAATCGGCGACCAGCCCACCGACAATCGATGATGCATTGCCTCCGTTGCGGCCGACAAATACGTCACGTTCGTGGGCGCGAGACGAACGGCTTCCATGAAGTGCGACAGCGCCGTTGCATTGTCGGCGGCCAGCGACGTGTTGAGCGCACGCCGGCCCGCGAGATAGTGACCATAGGCATCCCTGGCGGTTCCCGTGCCGCGTGGGCCGCCGCGGATCTCCGTCATCTCGACGGCCGAATGGATGCTGGCGGCCATCGCGCTGGCGGTACCCAGCGCGTTCACAATGTCGAAGCCCTGCGCCCAGACGACACGTCCTGTGGCGCCGTGGCTCAATCGGCAGACGGCGCGCGCCCGAGCATCGGGACCGGTGTTCAACGAGAGCCGCACGCGATAATCGACGAGCAGGCTGTCGAGCGGTTCCTCCACGACACGTAAGGTCCGGAAGCGCGCAAGCGCCGCCATGAGCTCGGCCCGCACGGTGCGACCGTCGGTCCCGACATGGTCGTCGTCGATGTCGAGGGCAGACACGCCAATCACCGGAAACGGATCAGCTGATGTCATGGCCTCCCGGTGCGGCGCGGCATCGGTCGTCACCGGGTGCGCAAACTGGTAGCCGACGCGTTCGATCGTGCGGATCCAGTGCGGCCCGATCAGGCGCCGCAGCCTCGCGATCTGCACGGACAAGTTGCTGTCCTCGACGACCTGGCCGGGCCACGCCGCCTCCATCAGCCGGTCCTTGCCCACCACGCGACCGGGCTCGGCGAGCATGGCCGCGAGGATCAGCGCGCCGCGACGTCCGAGCGCCAGCGGCGAGCCGTCGCGGAGAAGCGTCAGCGTCTCGGCGTCGAACTGGAATGGACCGAACTGCTGCAGTCGCTGCACCTGTCGTCTCCGCGGAAACGTGTCGGAAGAATTCGGCAGTCGTTCAAGACTATTACGCGGCGCGCGTGCTGTCTCCTCTGGCCGAGCCCCAAGTCGAGGGCCAGCCTTCTGGAGACGTTTCACATGATCTATCGCTTTGTTCCGGCAGTATTATTTGCAGCGGCGGCGATGACTGCCAGCGCCGCGATCGCCTTCGAGCCGATCATCTCGGCCGCCGATGGCCATGTCGCCATCCATCCCAACGGCGTCACCGACTACGTGCTCGCCACCAAGGAGCAGACCGGCGGCCAGTTCGGCGCGATCATCCTTGGCGACACCAAGGCAGGCGGCGGGCCGGGGCCGGCCATCGTCCATGCCAACGAAACCGAGCTCTGGTACGTGCTCGAGGGGACCTTCGAGTTCCACGTCGGCCCGAAGGTGTTCGACGGCGGACCCGGCACATTCGTCGCCGTCGATGCCGGTCAGCCGCACGGCTACATCACCAAAAGCGCCGGCCAGGTGCTGACGATCTTCCTGCCCGGCGGCTACGAGCACTTCTTCATGGATTGGGAAAAGCAGAAGCTCGTGCCCGGTCCGGATCTGGGCAAGCTCGAACAGAGCTACGGCGTGACCCGGCCCTGATCCGTCGCCCTCCCGGCGTACTCGACATCACCCTCCAACTGGCGCCGCCTCACCGCGGCGCTTTTTGCGCGCGCCGATTCGGAAAATCAGGAAAGCGACGCGCCCCGATTTGCGCCTTCGCCGCATCGCGCTAGGCTCCCGGCGGGAGGACATCGCGTGCAGCGGATCTACGTCGTCGGCACCGCCGACACGAAGGGCGAGGAGCTCGCCTATCTGGCCGGGCTGATCCGCGACGCGGCCGCAACGCCGTGCGTCGTCGACGTCGGCATCCGCGCCGCGACCATCCCCGTCGACGTCACCGCGCGCGAGGTCGCCGGCACAGCCGCCGACCGCATCTTCACTGACGATCGCGGCACCGCCGTCGCCGCCATGGCGGAGGCGTTCGCGGCCTGGCTTGCAGCTCGCGGCGACGTTGCCGGCGTCATCGGCATCGGCGGCAGTGGCGGCACCTCGATCGTGACGGCCGGCATGCGGGCGCTGCCGATCGGCGTGCCCAAGCTCATGGTCTCGACGCTGGCGAGCGGCGACGTCGCGCCCTATGTGGGCGTCTCCGACATCGTGATGATGCCCTCGATCACCGATCTCGCCGGCCTCAACCGCATCGCCCGCACCGTGCTCGGCAACGCCGCAGCCGCCATCGTCGCGATGACGCAGCGGCCAGCCGCCGCCGACACCGGCAAGCCGGCGCTCGGGCTCACCATGTTCGGCGTCACCACGCCGGCCGTCACGCGCATGGCGGAGCTGCTTAGCGCCGACTTCGAGCCGCTGGTGTTCCATGCCACCGGCACTGGCGGGCAGACGATGGAGGCGCTGGTGAGCTCGGGGCTGGTCGCCGGCGTCCTCGACATCACCACCACCGAAGTCGCCGACCTGTTGTTCGGCGGCGTGCTGCCGGCGCTGCCGAGTCGGCTCGACTGCATCGCCACGACCCGCATCCCCTATGTCGGCTCGCTCGGCGCGTGCGACATGGTCAACTTCTGGGCGCCCGAGACGGTGCCCGCCCGCTACGCTGGACGAACGTTCTACCGGCACAATGCCAACGTCACGCTGATGCGCACAACGCCCGACGAATGCGCCGCCATCGGCCGCTGGATCGGCGCCAAGCTCGATGCCTGCGACGGCCCGGTCCGCATGCTGATCCCCGAGGCTGGGGTGTCGGCGCTCGACATTGCAGGCGGCGCGTTCCGCGATCCCGTCGCCGATGCGGCCCTGTTCGATGCCCTTGCGTCGTCCGCCCGCTGGACGGGCAACCGGCAGCTGATCAGACTGCCGTTCCACATCAACGATCCGGCTTTTGCCGACGCGGCAGTTGCCGCCTTCCGGGAGATTGCGCCTTAGATGCCTGCCATTGCTCGTTCCGAAATCCTCAGCAAATTCAGGCAGATGATCGCTGCCGGCGTGCCGATCGTCGGTGGCGGCGCCGGCACGGGCCTCTCGGCGAAATCGGAGGAGGCCGGCGGCATCGATCTCATCATCATCTACAATTCGGGGCGCTACCGGATGGCCGGACGCGGCTCGGCGGCGGGGCTGCTCGCCTACGGCAATGCCAACGAGATCGTCAAGGACATGGCGCGCGAGGTGCTGCCGGTGGTGACCCGTACGCCGGTGCTCGCCGGCGTCAATGGCACCGATCCGTTCGTGCTGATGCCGCAGTTCCTCGCCGAACTCAAGGCGATGGGCTTTTCGGGCGTGCAGAACTTCCCCACCATCGGACTGTTCGATGGCGTGATGCGGCAGAGCTTTGAGGAGACCGGCATGGGCTACGGCCTCGAGGTCGAGATGATCGCCCAGGCGCACGCGCTCGATCTGCTTACCACGCCCTACGTCTTCAATCCCGACGAGGCGCGCGCCATGACCGAGGCGGGCGCCGACATCATCGTCGCGCATATGGGCGTCACCACCGGCGGCGCCATCGGCGCCAAGGCCGCCAAGTCGTTCGAGCAGTGCGCGACGGAGGTCGCGGCGATCGCCGCCGCCGCCCGCGACATCCGGCGCGACATCATCGTGCTCTGCCATGGCGGGCCGATTGCGATGCCGGCCGATGCGCGCTTCATCCTCGAGCGCGTGCCCGGCTGCCACGGCTTTTACGGCGCGAGCTCGATGGAGCGGCTGCCGGTCGAGCTCGCCATCAAGGCGCAGGTCGAACAGTTCAAATCGCTCAAGAGCGGAGGCGCATGATGCCGGCACTCACCGGACCCAACTCCTATTTCGTCCAGCCGCGCGATGTCAGCGCCTTCGGCTTCGACTGGGGCCGGCTGGCGCTCACCGTCGGGCCCGAGGTCAACGGCGCGACGAAATTCTCGGGCGGCGTGGTCGACCTGCCGGCGGGGCAGGGGCACGCCCGGCACAACCATCCGGGCGCCGAGGAGATCATCTTCGTGATCTCGGGCGAGGGCGAGCAGATGGTGGAGGACGAGGCGGGCACGCCCCACACCCGCAAGGTCGGGCCGGGCACCACCGTGTTCATCCCCGAAAGCCGCTTCCATTCCACCCTCAATACCGCTCGCGGCCCGATGCAGCTCTTCGTCGTCTACGCCCCGGCTGGGCCCGAGCTGGCGCTGCGCGAGTTGCCTGATTTCCGGCTGATCCCGCCCGGCCAATAGGTCGCAGGAAACCACCGGGCCGGCCCGCGCGTTAGGCGCTCATGCGCCTCGCCCATGTGTCAGACCTGCATTTCGGCCACCACGACCCCGTCGTGTCGGACACGCTGGCTGCCGATCTTGCGAGCCAGAAGCCCGACCTCGTGGTGGTGTCGGGCGACTTCACGCAGGTCGGCTCGCATGACGAGTTCCGGCAGGCCTGCCGCTTCCTCGAAAGCCTCAGCGCGCCCTATTTCGCCGTCCCCGGCAATCACGATCTGGGGCGCAACGTGGTGCGCCGCTTCCTTGACCCGTACGGGCTCTATCGCCGCTTCATCGCGCCCGAAATCGAGCCGGTGCTCGCCATCGATCGGCCCGACGCGCAGATCGTTCTGGCCGGGCTCAACACCACGCGCCGGGCGCTGATCGATCGCGACTGGTCGAACGGCTCGATCAACCGGCAGCAGATCGCTGCGCTTGAAACGAAGTTCCAGTCGGCGCCGGTCGGAGCGCTGCGCATCGTCGTCGCGCATCACCCGCTGATGCAGCCGGCGCTGCCGACGCTGAAGCCCACGCTCGCCGTGCGCCGCTCGGCCATGGCGCTCGATGCGTTCGACCGCATGGGCGTCCGCCTGGTGCTCTCGGGCCACTTCCATCTGAGCTTCGTGCGCAAATACGATCCCAACTCGGTGCGCGACGGCATCCCCCGCGGCCCACGCCGCGCCGCCCACAGCCCGGTGCTGGTCTGCCAGGCCTCGAGCACCATCTCCAACCGCCTGCGCGGCAACCCCAACGCCTACAACGTCATCGACATCGCGGACGGCAAGATCGACATCCGCGTGCGCGAATGGGGCGAGGGGGCATGGGAGACGCGGGAAGAGGCCGAGGTGGCGGGGTAGGCTACTTAAGCTTAATCGGTACTACTCTACCCGTCTCTTTGACGTCGAATATGAAAGGTCGCTTGGTCGTCTCCGCGAGCAATTTGATCCGATCGAAGGTGCGGAAGAACGCTTTGGCTTTGCGCCACGGCGAGCCACTTGCGGCCGGAAGATAAAAGCAGCCGACCTGATGTTGAATCACGGCTGCAGTTTCGGTCGCCTCCGTATGAAACTTCCTATCGTGGCTAAACACAATCCAGCCCTTTGATCCAACGACCGCAAGCCACTCATCGTCCGGCATTGAGTCTTTGAATCGCTGGCGGTTGTGCCACTCGATCGTAACTGGCGCCCTGAGCGAGAACAAAGCTTCAGGGAACCGGCGGCCGAAGTTCCTATCGAAGTAGAATGTTAATTCAACCAAAGCTTCGGTCGCCCCAAATCGACCTCCACGTTCTCAAATGTAAGCGCATCGACAATGAGTGTCTGCGCGATCCCAAAGTCATCCGCGAGATCTGGAACGCTCTCGCCATTTAGGTATCGGTCACGGAGAACCCAGGTAGCAGTTCCGGCGACTTGGGGAGCTCCAAATGAAACGCGAGGGTCAATCAGGACTTTCGATTTCAGCCCGCCTACCTTCCAGCGCAGGGCAATCCCATCGTCACCGTACTCAAACTCCTTGAGCAGCGGATCAACGAGTGTTTTCCAGCCCAACTGGCCATCCGAGTAGATGAGCTTACCGACACCGCTTTTGGGCTCTATCTGCTGATAGTCTAGGACGATCCTTTTACCGTCAGCTTTGAATCTCTGAGACGCGAAAGGGTATTCGGTAGTGAGCGCCTGTGCGAAATAGTCCCTTGCCGACTTGATTTCAGCCAGAGGAATTCCACCCTTACGCATTGCTGCAGCCACGGCGAGCTCAATGAGCTGGAGATAGCTCAGCTCATCTCGTGCCTGCTTGCTCGGTGTTACGCGAAGCCGGTTCCAGCGCGCTACTGTACTCGCATTCGATCGAGCGTAGCGTGCAGCTTCCGAAACCTTATAAAACGGAACCGTAAGGCGGCGCCTCCAGAACTCCGTCTCGGCATTGCCCCGCCCGCTCGGCATTTTGAGTGCTGCGTCCACAGAAATAGACCCGGCCGATTCATACAAAAATTGTGAGAACTAAGTATGGCTAGGAAATAATTCCTCCTGAGTGGTTCGTCAATGGAGACCCCTCGGCTTCCGAAACCCATCCCTACCTTCCACGTTGTCCCCGTCTCATCCGGGGACCGTGCATGCCGAACAACATCTTTGGGGGCCGTCGTATTCTTGTCGTCGAGGACGACTGGCTGATCGTCGCTGACCTCGTGCAGGAGCTCGAGGCGAGCGGGGCGCATGTGATCGGGCCGATCCCGACGCTCGAGCTGGCGCTCAAGAAGCTCGACGAGATGCCCGACATGTCGGCGGCCATCCTCGACGTCAACCTGCGCGGCCAGATGGTGTTTCCGCTCGCCGACGAGCTCACCCGCCGCGGCATCCCCTTCGTCTTCGCCACCGCCTACGAGGCCGACGGCTTCCCCGAGCCCTACCGCCACGTCCCGCTGGTCAGGAAAGGCGCCGGCGCCGACGAGATTGCGGGCCTGCTGCTGAGCGCTCAGCAGGCGGCTTAGCAGCCGCGGTTGGACGAACGAGACCTCTCGGGCTCGGTCGGACAGAGCTAAAAGAGAACCAATCGTGCAGTCGGCGTCCTCTCCCGTAGCGAAGCGTACGGGGGAGGGGGACCAACGAAGCTGGTGGAGGGGGCGGCCACACGCACCGCGTTTAGCCCCGCCCCCTTTCCGGCGGCTTCGCCGCCACCTTCCCCCGTTTCACGGGAGAAGGCGCCGACTGTGAGATCGCGCGTCGGACAGGACCCGTGTCACCGCACCCAAGCCCCCACTGCAACCCCCAGCCAGCCCACGATCAACCCGATCCCACCCAGCGGCGCGGCGAGGGGGAACAGCGCATGGCCGAGTTCGGCGCGCATCGCGAGGTCGCCGGCGAACAGCACCAGACCCGCGAGCAGCACATAGGCGGCGAGCTGCAGCAGGCGCCGTCCGGCGATCAGGCTCAGCACCAGCAGCGCCGGCGCATGCAGCAGCAGCATGTTGGCGGCAATCGACAGATCCGCCTCACCCCCATGCTGCCCCCGCGCCGCCGCCGCCACGCCCAGCGCGCCGATGAGGCCGGCGAGCGTGAACAACGGGCGATTGAGGCGGGCGGTGTCGATCATGATGGTCTCCGAGTCGGATGGTGTTCTAGGGCGTGGGTCTTGCAATGCTGGCGCAGTCGGCGTCCTCTCCCGTAGCGAAGCGTACGGGGGAGGGGGACCGGCGAAGCCGGTGGAGGGGGCGGCCACACGCACGGGGCCAAATCTCGATAAGCACCATACTCTCGGTTCCGTCATCCCCGGGCGAAGACCCGGGGACCCAACCGGACCTGAAGCTCGCCGCGAATGCAGTTGGGTGGCCGGATCAAGTCCGGCCATGACGGAACCGAAACATCGCGCGAAGCCCGCAGTCGGCGCTCCTCTCCCGCTTGCGGGGGAGGGGGACCATGCGAAGCATGGTGGTGGGGGGTGCCGCTCGCACCGGCGCGTGGGCTCCCCCCATCCGTCACTCCGTGACACCTCCCCCATGCTGCGCATGGGGGAGGACCCGACTGCACCTACCGTGCCCCACCCACGGTTTCCCTCCCCCGTGTGGGGAGGGCGGCGCGCTTGCGAGCGTCAGCGAGTTAGCAAGCCGGGGTGGGGGGACTCTCGGTGGGTCGCTGCCCTCTCCCACCCACCGCGTGTCATCCCGGCGAAAGCCGGGACCCATGGATGGCTCACCGCCAGCGGCACGTTGGGTCCCGGGTCAAGCCCGGGATGACACTCGGTGGGTGGGATGATCGTGCCAACCGACACGCCCCCACCGCCAATTCCCCAGCCCCACCAATCTCTTCCCTCCATTCCCAGCAGACTTATGCCCGCCCCCTGCCACCGGGCGTTTACTCCAGCTCATCCGCCCGCGCGGGTACGGTGTCGACGACGGCCGGCAGCGGGATGGACGGCCGAGCGGGCATGGGAGTCGTCCCTGTGCCTGGGATAGCTGCGTGTTGTGGGGGCCTTTGTTGCCACTCCCAGCGTGGG
>DASZSH010000123.1:0-7339 GCA_035548755.1 Devosia sp. | reverse complement strand
GGATCGTCGAGAAGGCCGGGCCGATCATCATCCGATCGAAATTGTCGAGCACATGGGCGCGTTCGGCATTTTGCCCGCACCACCAGGTCGCGATAGTCGGCAGTTCGAGCGGCGCGCCCAGCAAGGCTTGGCTAAGCCGCGGCATAAAGGCCGCGAAGGCCCGCGTTTCGAGAATGCCCGAGCCCAGGGCGTTGACGATCGAAATCGAACCCCGCCGCAACGCTTCGACCAGTCCGGGGGTGCCGATGCGGCTATCGAAACGCAGCTCCAGCGGATCGGTGAAGCTGGCGTCCATGCGACGCCACAGCACATTCACCGGCATCAACCCGGCAACGGTTCTCACCATGACCCTGCCGTCCTCGACGACAAGGTCCTCGCCTTCCAGCAGCATGAATCCAAGGTAGCGCGCGATATAGGCGTGCTCGAAATATGTTTCGTTGTGCTGTCCGGGCGTCAGGATGGCGACCCGTCCCTCATTGCTTCGGTCCTCGCCATTGAGCGCGTTGCGGAAGTCGCGGAAGAAGGCGGCGAGCCGATGCACATGCATGCGCCCATAAATGTCCGAAAGGGCGCGCGTGGTTGCTACGCGGTTCTCGAGCGCAAACCCCGCGCCCGAGGGCGCCTGCGTACGGTCGCCCAGGACCCACCAATTGCCGTCCGGACCGCGGCCCAGTTCGAAGGCGCAGAAATGGAGATAGTGTCCGCCGGCTGGAGCGATTCCGACCAGCGGCCGTAAAAACTCCGGGTTCTGTCCGATCAGTTCGGGCGGCAGCACCCCGCGCGCCACAAGCTGATTGTCGCCGTAGATGTCGGCCACGAGGCGCTCGAGCAGTTCCGCGCGCTGCGTCAGTCCGCGCGTAATGAGCATCCAGTCCGTCTCATCAATGATCAGCGGCACATGAGCCAGCGGCCAGGAGCGCTCCTTGCCGGCGGCCCCGTCGTATTTGCGATAATAGACGCCGGCGTCGCGCAGGTACTGATCCGCCCGTTCGAAACGGGCGGCCAGCCCCTCCGGCCCGAGTTCGTCGAAGCCGGACAAGAGCTCGCTCCACCCGGGTCGGACATTGCCGGCCGGATCGATCATCTCGTCCGGCACCCCCTCGAGAGGGCGGTAGCCGGCGATAAGCTGCGGTATGCCGGCCGTCGCCGATTGGCCCTGCACCATCCTGTCCATGGTCGCTTGCTACCGGTTGTGAGCCTTCTTCGGAAGGGGCTTCCCGCCGCATGGTCAAGAATCGAACACGATTTCCCGCGGTCAGCCACTTGCATCCCAAGCCCTTGCCGGTCATCTCTCAGGTCGAGAGGGCCCATGGCAGACACGTCGTCCAACCCCGCACTCGCCGCTTTGCGCGTCGCCGGCCGCGCGGTTGCGACGGTTGTTGTCGTAGTCTGGACCGCTCTCGACGAACTTCTGTTTCCGCTCGTTCGCCCGCTCGTCGGCTGGCTTTCGGGCCTGCGGCTCTTTGAGGTGCTGGGGGCCCTGATCGGTCGCCTGCCTCCCTACGTCGTGCTCGCGCTGCTCGCGGTGCCCTTTGTCCTCATCGAGCCGCTGAAGGTCCTGGCCCTCTATTGGATCGCGACCGGCTGGTTCATCCGCGGCATCGGCCTCCTGATCGTTTCCTACCTGCTGAGCATCCTTACGCTTGATCGAATCTACCATGCGGGCCACGCCCCGCTTATGCGGATCGCCTGGTTCGCCCGGCTGATGGGCTGGCTCACACGTCTGCGCGACCGCGCCCTCTCGCTGGTCAAGGCGACCGCGGCCTGGCGCTGGTCCGCCGGTCTCGCGCGGAGCGTGCGCGCCTGGTTTCGCGGTCTGCTGCAGTCGGCGCGCTGAGGTGGCCTTTACGCTTCGTCAGCTTCAGTATTTCATCGCGGTGGCGGAGGAGGGGACCGTCTCGGGCGCAGCGCACAGCCTGTCGATCAGCCAGTCCGCTGTCACAGATGCGATCAAGGAGCTCGAGACGGATCTGGGCGTATCGCTGTTCGAACGACACCGGCGCGGCCTTGCCATCACCCATCAGGGCCATCAGTTCTACCGCCATGCAACGCGCATTCTCGCCGATGTGCAGGATGCGCGCCGCAGCTTCTCGGGGGGCGCCGGAGCCCAGTCGGCAGCGACGCAGCTATCGCTCGGCGTGACTTCCCTGGTTGCCGGTTACGTGCTGAGCGATTTGCTGGCGCGCTTCCGCCGCGCGTTCCCGGGCGTCCACGTCTCGGCGATCGAGGACAATGGCGACTACCTCGAGCACCTGCTTATCGGCGGAGAACTCGACGTCGCGGTGATGGTCATCTCCAACCTTCGCGACCGCAATGCCCTGCAGGCCGAAATCTTCGAAACCTCGCCTTACCGTCTCTGGTTGCCTCTTGGCCATCGCCTCGCCGCCGCCGACTCCATTGAGCTCTCCGACATCGCCGCCGAGCCGCTGATCATGCTCAGCGTCGACGAAACCGAAGAGAATACGGGCAAGCTCCTTTCGGCCCTGGGCGCCAAGCCGCAGGTCGCCTTTCGCACGCGCTCGGTCGAAGCGGTGCGCAGCCTCGTCGCTACGGGCGCAGGCATCGCGCTGCTGCCCGACTTGGTCTATCGCCCATGGTCGCTCGAAGGCGATCGCATCGAAAGCCGCGATGTGTCGGGAGCTCTCCCGGTCGTCCAGGTCGGAATGGTCTGGCGTCGCGGCTCGGCTCTGCCGCAGTCCGCCCGCGACTTCATCGGCATTGCCCAAGGCCACGCTGCGTCCCGTCGGCAGTAGAACTATCGGTTTTTCCGATACCAGCCCACGCCGGAATAAATTTGCGATTGTTAACGCCCGTTATACGCTGTCGGCAAGGGGAGGACCGGGGCGCATCGGCCCGGTTCCCGAACAGGGAGAAGGACGATGAAATCCATTCTGCGGAGCGGCATTGCGCTGGTTGCCATGGCCTCGATGAACGGGCTTGTCCTGGCGCAGGACATGCCGACGTCCATCGGGCCGGGCGAAGGCGCGGTCAACATCGTGGCCTGGGTCGGCTACATCGAGCGGGGCGAAAGCGACCCGGCCTATGACTGGGTGACCGATTTCGAAAAGCAGACCGGTTGCAAGGTCTCGGTCAAGACCGCCGCCACGTCCGACGAGATGGTGACCCTCATGAACCAGGGCGGATTTGACCTTGTGACGGCCTCTGGCGACGCCTCGCTTCGCCTGGTTGCCGGCAAGAAGGTAGTGCCGGTCAATACCGACCTGGTCCCCAGCTGGAGCACCGTCGATGATCGGCTGAAGAATGCCCCCTGGTTCACCGTCGATGGCAAGCACTATGGCGTGCCCTACCAGTGGGGCCCCAACGTGCTCATGTACAACACCAATGTCTTCAAGACCGCGCCCACGAGCTGGAACGTCGTTTTCGAAAAGATGGATCTGCCCGACGGCAAGTCGAACGAGGGCAGGGTGCAGGCCTATGACGGCCCGATCTACATCGCCGACGCTGCCCTCTACCTAAAGAGCAAGGATCCCTCGCTGGGGATCAAGGATCCTTACGAGCTCAACGAGACGCAATACGCCGCCGTCATCGACCTGCTCAAGAAGCAGCGCTCGTTGATTGGCCGTTACTGGCACGACGCCACGGTGCAGGTGGACGATTTCAAGACCGAAGGTGTCGTCGCCTCGGGCTCATGGCCATACCAGGTAAATACCCTGGTGGCCGCTGGCGCGCCGATCGCTTCGACCTTCCCGTCGGAAGGCGCCACGGGCTGGGCCGATACCACCATGCTTGCGGCCGACGCGGCCCATCCCAACTGCGCCTATATGTGGCTCGAACATTCCATTCAGCCCAAGGTGCAGGGCGACGTCGCGGCGTGGTTCGGCTCCGTTCCGGCCGTTCCCGCCGCCTGCAAGGCGAGCGAGCTTTTGACCGATACCGGCTGCGCCACCAATGGCTTCGACAATTTCGACAAGATCGCGTTCTGGAAGACCCCGACGCAGCAATGCGCGTCCCAGAATGACCAGTGCGTCCCCTATTCGCGCTGGGTGAGCGACTATATCGGCGTGATGGGCGGGCAATAACGGTCTAGGGTGAGGGCGGGGCGGGGGCCCGCCCTCACAGCCACTCGCGCGGATAGGGGCAAATGGTATCCGCTGTCTCACTGCAGAAAGTCTCGCGCCACTTCGGGCTCGTCAAAGCCATGGACGAGGTCGATCTCGAGGTCATGCCCGGCGAATTCTTCGCCATGCTCGGCCCGTCCGGGTCTGGCAAGACGACGTGCCTGAGACTGATCGCCGGCTTCGAACAGCCCAATGCCGGCCATATCGAAATCTTCGGCGAGCGCGTCGAGGGGGTTCCTCCCTATCGCCGCAACGTCAACACCGTGTTCCAGGACTACGCCCTGTTCCCGCATCTGGACGTCCTCGACAATGTCGCCTTCTCACTGATGCTCCGAAAAGTCCCGCGCCGTGAGCGTCACCGGCTGGCCGAGGAGGCGCTGGACCTCGTCCGCCTCGCCGGCTACGGCAGCCGCCGGCCTGGACAACTCTCGGGCGGGCAGCGCCAGCGCGTCGCACTTGCGCGAGCGATCGTCAACAAGCCCAAGGTCCTGCTGCTGGACGAGCCGCTCGGCGCACTGGACCTGAAGCTGCGCGAATCGATGCAGGAGGAGCTCAAGGCCCTGCAGAAGACGCTCGGAATCACGTTCATTTTCGTCACGCACGATCAGGGCGAGGCATTGTCCATGGCCGATCGCGTCGCCGTATTCAACGACGGTCGCGTGCAGCAGATCGGTACCCCCGAGGATGTGTATAAACGGCCCGTCTCGCGTTTTGTCGCCGATTTCGTGGGATCGTCGAACGTGCTCGTCCCGGATTTCGTTTACTGGATCGTGGGCGAGAAACGCTGGGCCTCGCTTCGGCCTGAGGCCATTCACGTCATGGCCGCGGGGGCCGGGGCATCGCGCATGACCGGCACGATCCTGTCTCGCTCCTATCTCGGCCCCGTCATCCGCCTGCTGATCGACCTCAATGGAACGAGGCTCCACGCCGCGGTGCCCTCCAGCGAGTCGGTGCCCGCCGAAGGCGAACGCGTTACCATCGGCTTCGCCAAAGATGCCATCCACCTCATGGAGGAGGGCGAAAAGTGAGCGTCGAAGCGCCCGCCGTCCTGCCCAATCGCCGCGGCGCTCTTGGCGGCCTGAGCGACACCTTCTGGCGTCGCCCGAGACTACTGGTGTTGTTGTTGCTGATCCCTGCCGCGCTCTGGCTCGGAGTGGTCTATCTGGGGTCGCTGCTGGCCCTTTTGCTCCAGAGCTTCTTCCACATCGACGACTTTTCCGGCCTTGTCGTCCACGAGCTCACGCTCAGAACCTATGCCGAGCTGTTCAAGCCGCAGAACGCCGACATCATTCTGCGCACCCTCGCAATGGCAGCAGCCGTCACGGTCGCCTCGGCAGTTCTCGCCTTTCCTGTCGCCTACATGGCTGCCCGCTATCTGCGGGGCGCCTGGAAGGTCGTTTTCTATCTCGCGGTCACGCTGCCGCTTTGGTCGAGCTACCTGGTGAAGGTGTATGCCTGGAAGTTGATCCTCGCCAAGGAGGGCATTCTCACTTGGCTCTTCGGCGTCCTTCACATCGGCCCGGCGCTTGACTGGATACTCAACCTGCCGGTGATCGGCGGCAATTCGCTGAGCTTCTCCTTCATCGGCACCTTCCTCGTGTTTCTCTATATCTGGCTGCCCTACATGATCCTGCCGATCCAGGCAGCAGTTGAGCGCGTGCCGGTCAACCTGATCGATGCTTCCGCGGATCTCGGTGCGTCCCCGCTCAAAACCTTCCGGCACGTCATTCTGCCATTGGCGCTACCTGGCATCGTTGCGGGCTCAATCTTCACCTTTTCGCTGACTTTGGGCGACTACATCGTCCCGCAGATCGTGGGCAACGGTCGCCTCTTCATCGGGCAGGTCGTCTATACGCAGCAGGGTACCGCCGGAAATATTCCTCTTGCCGCCGCCTTCACGGTTGTCCCGATCGTCATCATGGGGGTCTATCTGTGGGCTGCTCGCAAGCTTGGGGCCTTCGATGCGCTCTGAGGGACAGCGTCCCGGCTGGGGCCTGAGGCTTGCAGCAGGGTTCGGGCTCGCATTTCTCATTGTCCCCATTCTCATCATCTTTGTTTATGCCTTCACCACCGAGGAGAAGACCTTTCAGTGGCCCCCGCCCGGCTTCACGCTCAAGTGGTTCGGAGTCGCCCTTGGTCGCGCCGATATCTGGCCGGCCCTGGCGCTCTCGCTTGAGGTGGCCGCCGTCTCCACCATCGTCGCGCTGATCCTGGGCACCCTTTGCGCCGCCGCGGTCTCGGGCGGTCGTTTCTTCGGCCGGGAGGCGATCTCGCTGCTGGTCATTCTGCCCATCGCTCTGCCTGGCATCATCACCGGCATCGCGCTGCGCTCGGCCTTCAGCCTGCTCGACATACCCTTCAGCTTCTGGACCATCGTTCTGGGCCACGCCACGTTCTGCATCGTTGTCGTGTACAACAACGCCGTCGCCCGTTTCCGCCGTACCTCTGGCTCACTGATAGAGGCCTCGATGGATCTGGGCGCCGACAAGTTTCAGACCTTCCGTCACGTCATCCTGCCCAATATCGGCACGGCGCTTCTCGCTGGCGGCATGCTCGCCTTTGCGCTGAGCTTCGACGAGGTCATCGTCACCACCTTCACCGCCGGCCAGCAGCAGACGCTGCCCTTGTGGATGCTGGAGGAATTGATCCGTCCGCGCCAGCGTCCCGTCACCAACATCGTCGCCATGATCGTCGTGCTCGTCACCTTCCTGCCGATCCTGGGCGCCTACTACCTCACGCGCGACGGCGAGAGTGTTTCGGGAATGGGAAAATGAAGCCGCGGCCCGCGCCAATCTGTGGAGAATGACAATGGACACCGCAATGCTCATCGGTTCGCGTTTCGAGCCCGGCACGGAGACGGCCGAGCATGTGCTCAACCCGCGCACGGGCGCCCTGATCGAGGCTGTTCCCGAGGCGTCGATCGAGCAGATCGACGCGGCGGTCAAAGCGGCAGTGGCGGCGTTCCGAACCTGGTCGCGCACCACGCCGGCGCAGCGTTCAGGCTACCTCATGCGGATCGCTGCAGCCATCGAAGCCGATGCGCCGGCGTTTGCCGCCCTTGAAGCCCTCAACTGCGGCAAGCCGATCAACGCCGTACTCAACGACGAGATTCCAGCCATCGTTGACTGCTGGCGCTTCTTCGCGGGCGCAATCCGCTCAATGCCCGGGCAGATCGCCGGCGAATACCTGCCAGGCCATACTTCGATGGTCCGGCGCGATCCCATCGGCGTGGTTGGCTCCATCGCGCCCTGGAACTACCC
>DASZSH010000122.1:0-3531 GCA_035548755.1 Devosia sp. | reverse complement strand
ATCGCGCAGTCGCGGTCGCAGAGCTTCGGGCCCTACAGGCTGGTCGCCCCCGATATGGTGCTGCAGCAGGTCGAACTCGTGGGCAACGACTCGACCGTTTACGAGGCGCTCTATCAGCTCGCCAGGGAACCGGACGGCTGGCGGGTTTATGGCGTGCAGCTGACGCGGACGAGCGGCCTGGGCGTCTAGGGCCGGTTGCGCTCGCGCCATCTTGTCCCTAAAGCTCCGGCGGCCCAGCTTCCGGAGGTTCAAATGGCATTTCTGTCCGACGCGATCCTGCGTATCGCGCCGTCCGCGACGGTTGCGATCTCGAGGAAGGCTGCGGACATGAAACGGGCGGGGCGTGATGTGATCTCGCTCGCGGCCGGAGAGCCGGATTTCGACACACCCGCCAATGTCCGCGAAGCGGCGGCGCGGGCGATCGCGGCCGGCAAGACGCACTACACCAATGTCGACGGCATTCCCGAGCTCAAGGAGGCGGTGGCCCGCAAGTTCCGGCGCGACAACGGCCTCGATGTCACGGCGGCCGACTGCATGGTGTCGAGCGGGGGCAAGCAGGTGATCTTCAATGCGCTGCTGGCCACGCTCAATCCCGGCGACGAGGTGGTGATCCCGGCGCCGTACTGGGTCAGTTATCCCGAGATCGTGCGGCTGTGCGATGCCGTTCCAGTGTTCGCGCGGGCCGATGCCTCAACCGGCTTCAAGCTGACGCCCGAGGCGCTCGAGGCGGCGATCACGCCCAGAACGAAGTGGCTGATCCTCAACACGCCGTCCAACCCCACCGGCGCGGCCTATTCGGCCGACGAGCTCAGGGCGCTGACCGACGTCCTGCTCCGCCACGAGCAGGTGCACATTCTCACCGACGACATCTACGAAGCGCTGGTCTATGACGGACGGCGCTTTGCCACGGCAGCCCAGGTCGAGCCCCGGCTTATGCCGCGCACGCTGACCATGAACGGGGTGAGCAAGAGCCACGCCATGACCGGCTGGCGCATCGGCTATTGCTGCGGACCGCGCGAGCTGATTGCCGCCATGACCAAGCTGCAGGGGCAGTCGACGACCAATCCCTCCTCGATTTCGCAGTGGGCCGCCCTGGAAGCGCTCGATGGACCGCAGGGGTTCCTCGACGAGTGGCGGCGGGTGTTTCAGGAACGGCGCGACCTGGTGGTCAAGGGGCTCAACGCCAACACCGGACTCGACTGCCTGACGCCCGAAGGGGCGTTCTATGTCTTCCCCTCGGTGCAGCGCCTGCTGGGGAGAACCAGCAAAGGCGGGGCCCGGCTCGCAACCGACGAGGATTTCGTGATGGCGCTGCTCGAGGAGACCGGCGTGGCGCTGGTCCATGGCGCGGCATTCGGGCTCGCCGGGCATATGCGTCTGAGCTATGCGGCGTCCAACCGCGAGCTCGAAGACGCGGTGGCGCGGATCCAGGAGTTCTGTGCGGGGATCGTCTGACGGCCCGCAAAAAGGAAGGCCTCGCTCGAGGGGGTGAGCGAGGCCTCGGGCCGCAGCCGAAGCCGGCGGCCGGTGCGAGCGCGGCCCAAAGGGAGGAGGACGGCCGCAATCTCGTTGCGCGCGTTATGCGGGGCGGAGCCGAGTCCCGCAAACGCCAAGTCGGCAAGGGACCCATGCGGAAAAGCATGGCTGAGGGCGCGGGGCGGGCCAAAAAAAGAGGCTCCATCCGAAGATGGAGCCTTATGAAAGTGGTGGCAAACGGACGAGGGAGGAGGAAACGCCGTTTGCCATTGGACCCAGCCGAGGGAGGAGGTTCGGCCAAAATCCGTGTCGGGAGGAACGCAGGGACCGAGGGAGGAGGGTTCGGTCGGCGTCTCATCGACAAGGGCGAATATGGGTGCAGGGGCTCCGGGCAGCAAGTCAGCTGCTGACATGACAGCCATGCGTGCCCTGCAGGGAAGGTCAGTTTACCTGACCAAAAAGAAAACGTTTTGGCGAGAAATTGGGCTGGCGGCTCAAATAATAAGGCCCTGCTCGAGGGGAGAGCAGGGCCTGAGTTGAGGAACGCAGAAAAGCGTTCCGCAAGGAGGAACGCCGGCGAGCGAGGAGGGAGAGAAAGTGCCCGCTGACGTCGCGTCCCTCTATGAACTGCTCCGCTTTGGGCCTCAACGATCCAGACCGCATGCCAGCCATGCGCGACATGCATAACCGTTAGGATACTAGCGAATCGGCTCTGCCGTCGGGCTACAGCCAGCCGCGCCGCTTGAAGAACAGGTAGGGCAGCACCGCGGAGATGACCATGAGGGCAAGGGCCATCGGATAGCCGAAGCCCAGGTGGAGCTCGGGCATGATGTCGAAATTCATGCCGTAGACGGAGGCAACGAGCGTGGGCGGCAGGAAGACCACCGCGGCGACCGAGAAGATCTTGATGATCTGGTTCTGCTCAAGGTTGATCAGCCCCAGCGTCGCATCGAGCAGGAAGTTGATCTTGGCGCTCAGAAAGGCCGCGTGGTCGGAAAGGGCGGCAGCGTCGCGCTGGAGCACCTTGAGCTCCTGGCGCAGTTCGCGGGCGGTCTTGGCATTGCCGTTGTCGTAGCTCTGGTGGAAGCTCGAGAGGCGGGCGATGGAGACCAGGCTCTCGCGGGCGAGCGTAAGGATGTCGCCCTTCTTGCCGATCCGCTCGATGATCTCCTGAAGGTCGCGGGCCTTGCGGGTCACGTTGGTGGTCTTGTTGCGGAAGACCTCGCGGGAAATCTGGTCGATCTCGTCGCCAGTGGTCTCGAGCAGCTGCGCGAGGCGGTCGATGATCGCCTCGATGAGCCCCAGCATGACCTTCTCGCCCGAGGTATAGACGTTGTTGGTCGGTCGCGTGACGAGCCGTTCGAACAGGCGGAACGGTTTGGGGTCAGCGTAACGGACGGTGACGAGCTGGTTGTTGCGCAGCACGAACGTGATCGGGGTCTTCTGCGGCTCGTCGGTGTCGGAGTTGTAGAGCGCGGTGATGGTCATGAACTCCGCGCCATCCTCGTTGTAGAGGCGGGCGCTGGGCTCGATGTCGTCCATCTCGGCGCGGGTCGGAATGTCGATTCCCAGACAGGACTCGACATAGTCGTCCTCGGCCTTGGTGGGATCGGTGAGATTGTACCAGATCGCGGGGCCAGCAAGCGGCTGGGCCGCCGTGATGTCCACATCGGTTGCGACCAGACGATCGTCCTGGCGAATATATGCACGCAGCATGTTGGGCTCCTGAGCGCTGCAACCGGTCCGCCGGCGCGCCGAGCCCGTTTCGCCTTGCCGGGCGGTATCTCCCGGCAACACGCTCCGAGTTCTCAGGCCGCCGGCATCGAAGATCGACTTCGACTGTCGGGGTTCATGATCACGTCCTTTGAGGGTGCCCGCGGCCCGCGGGGCCTCGTGCGCTTTCTCCCTGCGCCCGCACGGCATTGCCGTCAATGACAAAAACGCCGCGGGGTTACCGCGGCGTTCGCCGGGACGATTGGAGCGTCCCGCCAGTGCGCGAGGGGAGCCAGGCTCTCCCCGATCAGAAATGGAAGTTCACACCGACCGTGATCGCAT
>DASZSH010000121.1:0-2284 GCA_035548755.1 Devosia sp. | reverse complement strand
CTCGCCTTCCTGCGGCTTTTCCTTTGCGGTGTCGGGAATGATGATGCCCCCGGTGGTCTTCTCCTCGGCATCAATACGACGCACGACGACACGGTCGTGCAGCGGGCGGAAATGCATGCAAATCCTCCTTGCTCAGATCAGCGATGTTATAAGGCGCAAGCCGGTGTCGCCGGCCGGCGCGGAAATCGAGCTAGGATCGGAAAAAATCGAGTTCAAGAGGTCGGCGCAAAATTTTTGGCACTCCGCGCCCTGGAGCGCCAATGCACCTTAATGCATTGATATACTTGAAGTTTTCTGTGCATCGCTCGCCCTAGCGGTCAAAGCCTGCCCTCTTGAAGAAAAAAAGGTCCTACCAAAATCATCGCTGATGCCGGGCCCGAGCGGCCCCTGCGCACTCTTGGGAAACCCTGCGCACTCTTCGGAAAGGAGCATTGGAATCAGGAGACCGCCATGGTGGGAACGAGCAAGCACGCGACATCGCCGTCTCATCTCAGCACCGACGATCCGCATCTCGATCGGCTTTTGAATCCGGCGCAGTTCTACAAGCATCCACGCGAGGTCATCGACGATCCGCACCTTGGTCTTTCGGAGAAGCGGGCCATTCTTTCGTCCTGGGCGTCGGACGCCTGCGCGGTCGAGTCCATGCCAGCCTTGCGTCAAATCCCTGGTACCCCCGCGCCGGTGTCGTTCGACGACGTCATGGACGCACTGCGTCGACTGGACGATCTCGCTCGGCCCCCTGCCAGGGCGCCGGCATTTCCAGCTGACAACACCGTTTGCCCTCCGACCACGTGAAGCATCAAGCCGCAACTTTGGAGGACCGGAACCAATGGCTGCGAGCCGGGAGTTTTTGCTGCAATGGCATGGCTATGGATTGACCACCGCGGAAATCCACTACCATTTGCCGGACCACCCGGCTGTCCTGCAACTCTATGTCTGGCAGGATTACGATACGGCGCCGGACTTTCCCGACGCTCCATGGCTTCCTTGACTATTGGCAGCGCGAACTCGAAGGCGCGCTGCACTCGGTCAGGGTCGCGCACCGGCGGCTGATCCGGCCGGCCGAATGGCGGGCGGTTGACGGCGCCATTGTCACGCATAGAGCTGACGTCGCTGTCGCACCTGTTTCATCATCCGAGATAATAGGGGTTCGACCAGCTCGGTGCTGCGCGGCAGCCGGCCCTCATTAGGCAACGCCTTGCCCAGGCGCTGCACAGTTCCTCGAGCGTCGCCTTTGTGGCGATGGTCTTGGCGATCATGATTCTCTTCGACTGGGACCGACGACGGCGAGCACGTCTTCGCCCGCGAGGCTGGCTGAGCACGGCTACAGACCGCCGCAACACAAATAGCGCGGTTAGGTGCCGGCACGGCGATTCAGTGGCTGGCCCGACGAAGTGGCAGGGGCAACTGGCTTCGAATGCTCTTGACGACGGGCAGGCCCCTTGACGCCGCGACCAGCTTTCCTAAATCGCAAATCGCCGATCGCCCCGTCGGGGATCGGCAAAGTCCAAAGGGGCGTCGGCTCTTTGGGCGCCCCTCGTACCATGTTGCTCAATGGAGGATGTGGCTATGAGAGACTTCGATCTCACACCCATCTGGCGATCGACCGTCGGTTTTGATCGCCTCGTCGATCTCATCGACGATTCGCTTCGGTTGGCGGGCGAGGACAATTACCCGCCCTACAACATCGCGCGGACCGGTGAGGACAACTATCGCATCTCGCTGGCTCTGGCTGGCTTCAAGCCGGAGGAGATCACCGTCACGGCGGAGCAGAACATGCTTACCGTGGAAGGCCGCAAGGCCGAGAAGGATGATCGCGAGTACCTCTACCAGGGCATCTCCGGGCGCCCGTTCCGGCGTCAGTTCAACCTCGCCGACTACGTCGAGGTGAAGGGCGCCTCGTTCGAGGACGGACTTCTGCAGGTCGACCTGGTGCGCGAGTTGCCGGAGGCCATGAAGCCGCGCCGGATCGCGGTCAAATCGGGGCCTTCCCGCGGCGAACCCCAGCAAATCGAGCAGAAGCAAGCGGCCTGATCGGAAGTCCGATCGGGCCGGCTGGAGGTGGTCTCGCGTGGCCCCGGCCACGCGCGCCGCCCGTCCGAGATAGGAGAAACAACTGAGAAAGGAGACACAACATGAGCATGAGAGATCTCATTCCCTGGAACCGCAGCAGTAGCGTTCCGGTGCAGCGCGGAGAGGAAGGCACGCCCTTCCTGACTTTGCATCGTGAGATGAACCGCTTGTTCGACGACGTCTTTCGTGGGTTCGACCTCAGCCCCTTCCG
>DASZSH010000120.1:0-22500 GCA_035548755.1 Devosia sp. | reverse complement strand
CAGGAGGTTGCCGACCTCGTTCAGCGTGTTCAGGAGGCGCAGCGGGAAGAAGCGGCGATCAAGCCGGGGTTCCTGCCCGAGGGGCTCGACAGCGTCGCACTTGCAAACGGGTTGGATGCGCGGACCCGCCGGCCTGAGCCGGCCTTGCCCAATACGACCGTGCTCGAGAAATCGACAATCGAGCCCGAGGAAGCCGGCGACGACATCGAAGGGCGCGAAGTGCGCAGGATCAAGGCCGCGCGGGGCGATACGCTGGTGAAGGTATTGCAGGCGGCAGGCGCTGAGTCCTGGCTCGCGCGCAGCATGGTCGAGGCCGCGCGCGGTGTGCTTCCGGAAAGCACGCTCACGCCAGGTCAAGAGGTCGAGTTCACGCTCGTGCCGTCGCTGACGCGCGTCGGAAAGCTGGAGCCGATCCGGGTCAGCGTATTCGAGGGGCGCGAGCACAAGGTCACCGTCAGCCGCAACGCGGCAGGTGAGTTCGTCGCCTCGAGCACGCCCTTCAACGAGCCGGCTGCGCGGTCGTCGGCACGAGACGGGGACCAGTCCGCGTCGTCAAGTCTGTATGCGAGCTTCTATCAAGCCGCGCTGAGGCAGGGGCTGCCTCCGGAGACCATCGAGCAGATCCTGCGCATCCATGCCTACGAGACTGATTTTCGTCGGCGGGCACGCAACAACGATATGATCGAGCTCTTCTTTGATCTGAAGGATGAAGAGAAGGGCGCCGACAGTCAGCCTGGAGAGCTTCTGTTCACGGCGATGACGGCGTCCGGAGAGACGCAGCGCTACTATCGCTATCGCACCCCTGATGGCGTGATCGACTACTACGACGAGTTCGGCAACAACTCGCGCAAATTTCTGATGCGCCGACCGGTGCGTGCCGACGATGTGCGGCTGGCATCGGGATTTGGTGTGCGCTTCCATCCGTTGTTGAACGCGCGGCGCATGCATACGGGTGTCGATTGGGCGACGGCTGCAGGAACCCCGGTGCTCGCATCCGGGACGGGCGTCATCGAAGAGGTGGGGCCAAAGGGCCAGTACGGCAATTACATCCGCATCCGGCACGCCAACGGCTATCAAACGGCCTATGGCCACATGAGCAGGTTCGCGGCTGGCATCGCCGTCGGAACAAGGGTCCGTCAAGGTCAAGTGATCGGTTATGTCGGCAGCACGGGCTTTTCGACCGGACCGCACGTGCACTACGAGGTGCTCGTCAATAACCGCTTTGTCGATCCGCTATCGATACAAGTGCCGCAGGAACGCAAGCTGACCGGACGGCAGCTCGTCGACTTCCAGAAGGAAAGAGGCCGGATCGACGATCTGATGCGGCGGCCCCCGGTGCGCGTTGCCCAAGTGGATGAGCGCTAGCCGGACCTGACGTCCCTTCATGAATGGGATGCATCGCTTCCAAGTCGAATCAAGCCGATGCTATGGTGGAGCGCGGTGACCGCAGTCAGATGCTGACGGCGGCCCGTACTCCAACGGCGGCCGCTCCCGAGTGAAGCAGAGCACCGTTTCAGCAGGCTCGCGGAGCTCGACGCAGAGCATGGACGAGGAGAAGCCACGGTTGGAGCTCTCCGTCGGCCGGCGCCTGCTGGTGCTCTTGGTCGTCGTCGTGAGCTCGGCCACGTACATCGCTGCGACGTTCACGGCCACAGCGATCCTTCCCCAGATGCAGGGGGCCGTGGCCGCGACCCAGGATGAAATTTCCTGGACTGTCACGTTCAACATCCTCGCCACCGCGATCGTGACACCGATGAGCGGCTGGCTGGTGGCGAGGTTTGGCACTCGCGCGGTCCTCTTCTGGAGCCTGATCGGATTTTCGGTCGCGACGTTCCTGTGCGGGGCAGCGCAGTCGCTCGAGACGCTGGTGTTGTGGCGGATGTTGCAAGGGGCTGCCGGAGCCCCTCTGATCCCTTTGGGACAGACGGTTTTGTTCGATGTCTTTCCCCGCCGGCAGCACGCGACCGTCATCTCGCTGTTCGGCATGTCGAACACCTTCGGGCCCGTCATAGGACCGACGCTCGGCGGATATCTGGCCGAGTACTACAGCTGGCGCTGGGCCTACTACATGCTCGTGCCGGTTGCGCTTGCCGCGTGTGTCGGCGCGCTGCTGGCTCTTCCGCGCGATACGCCCGACCGCCCTGTCTCCCTGGACTGGGTCGGCTTCTTGTCGCTGTCGGTTGCCATTGCGGCCGTGCAGCTCGTCCTTGCCCGGGGACAACGATTGGATTGGTTCGAGTCGGGTGAGATCATCGTCGAGACGATCGTGGCGATCGTCGCCCTCTACGTATTCATCGCGCACACCGTCACCGCAAAGGCGCCTTTCCTTTCACCGCGCCTCGTCCTCGACAGGAACTACGCGATAGGCCTTGTGCTGATCAGCATCTTCGGCATGCTCAACTTCACGCCCATGGTGCTGCTGCCGCCGCTGCTGCAGGGCCCCATGGCCTTGCCGGATTCACTTGTCGGGATTGTCGTGAGCTGGCGCGGGATCGGCGTGCTCGCCGGATTTTTTGCGGCCATGTTCACGAACCGGGTCGATCCGCGCGTCGGCATGGTGTTGGGCTTCGGCATGCAGATCATCTCGGGCCTGTGGCTCATGAGCATGGATCTCAATGCCCATATGTTTGCCTTGTCGGCGAACGCCTTCTTGCAGGGGCTGGCGGTGGGGCTTATCTGGACTCCGATCGTCACCTCGTCATTCCTGACGCTCGATGCCGAGCTCAGGCCGGAGGGCGTCGCGGTGCTGCATCTCATGCGAAACATCATGTCGAGCTTCTTCATCTCGGTTTCCGTAGCCGAGGTGGTGCGTGCGACGTCAGCCAACTACGGCCGCATGACCGAGTTCGTCACGCCCTACAACAAAGTCTTGACCGCTCCCTCCTCTTCGGGTGCGTGGTCGTTCGATACGCTGCCGGGGCTTGCAAGCTTTGCCAAGGAGATCACCCGGCAGGCTGCTATGATTGGGTATCTGAACGCATTCTATCTTTATACCGCGGCGTCGGTGGCCGCGATTCCGCTTGTGCTGCTGGTCAGCACCAAGCAGTCGAAGCCGGCGTGAACACGCCCGATCGGTGTGCACGGTCGCTGCAGACGGAGCTTGCGAATGGGCCTGACGCCCGAAGAAATCGAGCGCTACAAGCGTCACCTGGTGCTGCGAGACGTCGGCGCTCAAGGCCAGCTGAAGCTCAAGTCGTCGCGTGTGCTCGTGGTCGGCGCCGGCGGGCTCGGCAGTCCAGTCCTGATGTACCTTGCGGCCGCGGGCGTGGGGACGCTCGGGATCATCGACGATGACCGGGTGACCCTTTCCAACCTGCAGCGCCAGATCGTTCACGACACGAGCCGGGTCGGCGTCGCCAAGGTGGAGAGCGCGAGGGAAGCGATCGCCCGTCTCAACCCGCATGTCCGCGTCGTGACCTACGAAGCCAAGATCGATGCCGGCAACGCACTCGATATCATCGGTCGCTATGATCTGGTCGCAGACGGGTCCGACAACTTCGCCACTCGATATCTGGTGTCGGATGCCTGCTATCTCGCGCGCAAGCCGCTCGTGTTCGCCGCGCTCGGTCCGTTCGATGGCTATCTGACGACCTTCAAGCCGCACGAGACCGGCCCCGACGGAAAGCCGTGGCCCACCTACCGCTGTCTGTTTCCGGAAGCCCCGCCGGCCGGAACGGTCGCCAATTGCGCCGAGGTCGGCGTTCTCGGGGCCGTTGTCGGGGTGGTCGGCTCGCTGCAGGCAACAGAGGTGCTGAAAGAGCTGCTCGGCATCGGCGACAGCCTCGCGGGCCATCTCCTCATCTATGACGGGCTCGGGCAGCGCTTCGAGCGGGTCAGGTTTGCCTGGGACCCCGATAATCCGTTGTCGGGACGGGCACCGACAATCAAGGATCTCTCAATCCACGCGGCCGCAACCGCCGGCGCAGTCTGCCAAGTCGAGTCTTAGGTCGGTGCTCTGTGGCAGTCCGCGGCATCCTGTTCGATAAGGACGGCACGCTCATCGACTATTGGAAGACGTGGCTGCCGATCAATCGCGAGACGGCGCTCTTCGCTGCCCGTGGCGACCGCCTGCTGGCGGACGAGCTGCTGCGTTGCGGAGGACATGACCCTGCGACGGATACCGTCACCCCCGGCTCGGTTCTAGCGGTTGGGAGCCACGACGAGATTGCAACGGTTTTTGCAACGAGGCTCGGCGGTGCCGCTCCAGCAAACTTGGCGCGTGAGATCGAGCGCATCTTTCGCGAGGGAGGCGCGCAGCATTCGGTCTTGATCGACGGCGCCGTTGGAGCGCTCGAAAGCCTGAGGCGCGATGGCTTCCGGCTGGGCCTTGCGACGAACGACTCCGTTGGCGGGCTGCAAAGCTCGCTCGGTCGGCACGACGTCCTGCGCCACTTCGATTTTTGCGCCGGCTGCGATTCGGGATTCGGGGTCAAGCCGGACCCTGGAATGGTGTTGGCCTTCTGCAAGGTAGTGGGGCTCGAGCCTTGTAACATCGTCGTGGTCGGCGACGCCGTGCACGATCTCGAGATGGCACGACGAGCGGGCGCGGGCATGAAGGTCGGCGTCTTGACGGGTACCAGCCCCAGGAAGGAGCTCGCACCGCACGCCGACCTCATCATCGAAAGCGTGGCGGAGCTGCCCGTCCATTTGGACCGCTGCGCCGGGCCGGGCTCTTAGCCGGCGCGCCGGCGTATCCGCCACACGAAGGCTTCGTCGCCCCGGTCGAGCCGGCTCAGGACCTCGAGCGTGAGAAACCGATCGTGCACGGCGAGGGCGCCTTCGAAGAGACCGTTCCACGCCTCGAACACCGCGGTGGGCAGCGGGGCGAGGCCGCGCATCAGGCGCCAGCTCTCGCGTCGCACGAGCACGGCGTTGCCCTCGGCCGATGCCGTCGCGGTGTCGCCCTCGGCGATGGCCAGGCGCAACATGAACCGGCCGAAGGCATCAGCTCCAGCCGCGCCCGCGCCGACAAGCTCGGCCAGCTCCGCATACAGCTGCGCCCCGATGAGCTGACCGGTCACGCGGCCCAGGTGCGATGCTTCCGCAGGCCCGAACAGCTCCGCGAGCCGGGGCAGGCCCGAGCGGACGTACTCCATCGCGTAGTTGCGCTCCGCCTTGGCGATACGCTCGGGCGGCCATGCGCCCTCGGGGAGACGCGGCGCCGCGGTCGGGTCGAAGGGCGGAGCGAGCTCGCCAGGCCGAAATGCCAGCCGCTCGTCGGGCGCGAGCTCCCGGTCGTGCTCCAGGAAGTAGCCCGCCAGCCCGTGCTGGCCGTCGGTGGTCTGCGCCGTGCACACGAAGCCGAGGCGCGGATTGCCGAGCGAGACCCCGTTCTGCGCGTACCAGCCGCGCAGGATGGCGCGCGAGACCTCGCTGGGAATGCCGCAGATGGATGCGCCGGGGTAGATCCAGCGTGGCGGCACGAAGTTGACCCACGCCTTCTTGTCGCTCTCGCGCATGAACTCCACCCTCACCCCACCGATGCGGTTCGACAGGTAGTGGTAGGCAGCGCAGGCGACAGCGTCGGGCATGCCGGTGAGGCCGAGCTTGCCGAAGCTCGACAGAAACTTTTCGTGATGCTGATGGCGGAAAACGCGAAAAACCCACTCGGCGGCATCATGTGCGCCGCGCCGGGTGACGATGGTCAAGATCAGGCCCGTGAAGTAGGCGTGATACAACTTGGCAGCGGCGCGCAGGAGGCGGGCGTCAGCTTCCGCGCCATCTCTGCTGGGCGCCGCCATTCCGGTTGCAGCCTAGAACATCGCCGGATGGACGCGATCGGGCGGCGCGTGCCCGTCGAGGAAGGTCTTGATGTTGATGATGACCTTCTCGCCCATATCGATGCGGCCCTCGAGCGTTGCCGAGCCCATGTGCGGGAGAGCGACGACACGATCGCTCGCCAGGAGCTTTGGATTGACCGCGGGCTCATGCTCGAACACGTCGAGCCCGGCGCCGGCGATCGCGCCGGTCTCGATCATACGCGCCAGCTCGTTCTCGTCGATCACCTCACCGCGGGCCGTATTGACGATGTAGGCCGTCGGCTTCAGCAGCTTGAGACGCCGCGCCGACAGTAGGTGGTAGGTCGCCGGCGTGTGCGGGCAATTGACCGAAACGATGTCCATGCGCGCGAGCATCTGGTCGAGGCTGTCCCAGTACGTCGCCTCGACCTCCTGCTCGATCTCGGCCGGCAGGCGGCGACGGTTATGGTAGTGGATCTGCAAACCGAATGCCCGCGCGCGACGCGCGACGGCTTGCCCGATCCTGCCCATGCCGATGATGCCGAGCCGTTTGCCGTAGATGCGGTGGCCCAGCATCCAGGTCGGGGACCACCCGTCCCAGCGACGTCTGGGATCTTTCAGAAGCGCCGTGCCCTCGGCCAGCCTGCGCGGGACCGCGAGGATCAGCGCCATTGTCATGTCGGCCGTGTCCTCGGTCAGGACGCCGGGCGTATTGGTGACCACGATGCCGCGGTTGCGCGCGGTATCGAGGTCGATGTTGTCGACACCCGTGCCGAAATTCGCAATGAGCTTCAGTTGCGGGCCGGCCTGCGCCAGCACGGAGCGGTCGATGCGATCGGTCACCGTCGGCACCAGAACGACAGCGGCCTGCGCGGCGCTGACGAGGTCGGCTTGCGACATCGGCACGTCGTCGACGTTGAGGCGCGCGTCGAATAGCTCCCGCATGCGCGTCTCCACAACGTCAGGTAGCTTACGCGTGACGATAACCACTGGTCGCTTGGCGCTCTGAGGCATGAAACAGAAATCCGCCGGGCTGTGCGCTGAAGTGAAGCAAGGGCGAACGCTGCCGAAATTGGCGAGATGGCCCACTGCGCCTGTCTAACAGATGCCGGTGCATTGAAAAAGCGGCAATGGCCGCAGGTCGGGCCGGTCCCGCTCTCCCGCCAGGACCCTCTTGTTTCAATCCATCGTGTCGACGAAATTTCCAGGGAAACCTTTCGCCACTTCACGATTCGGGGCAATCCTGAGCGATGCGCTACCGCACAAGATGGAGCCGGCCAGCAGCCTTTCTCCTGGCCACCGCCTTCGTGTGGCCCTCAACGTCCCTGGTCGCCCAGGCTCCGTCGGCGGCCCCTCTTCAGGGCAGCGGCCTGCCGGTTCCCCGTTTTGTCAGCTTGAAAGCTGACCGGGTCCACATCCGCCAAGGTCCGGGCACCGACTACAAGGTGGTCTGGGTGTTTCACCGGGCCGGTCTGCCCGTCGAGGTTCTGAGCGAGTTCGAAGGATGGCGCCAGGTGCGCGATTCGGAGGGCGCGACTGGCTGGGTGCTGCAGGCCTTGGTCTCAGGACGCCGCACCGCGCTGGTCCTGCCCTGGGAGCTGAAGACTGCCAAAGGCACGCCGACGCAGGTTCCGTTGCGCAGCAGCGATCGCGAGAGCTCGAGCGCGGTCGCCATCATCGAGGCGGGCGTCATCGCCAACATTCGCAGTTGCGACGGTCTCTGGTGCTACGTCTCGGTCGGGGAGTATCGCGGCTATATCGAGCAGAAAAAGCTTTGGGGCGTCTACGCCGGAGAAGTCATCAAATAGCAGCCCGGCGGCTAGCCCTTTATTAGCCTGACGACGACGTCTATGTGGCTGATTTTTGTGCCCGCCGGCGGCTCGGGCAGGCCATCCACCCGTATCGCATCGCCGGGAATGTCCATGAGCTGCCCTTCGCGCTCCAGATAAAAATGGTTGTGGTTCGAGGTATTGGTATCGAAATAGGTCTTGGCGCCCTCGATCGCGAGCTCGCGCAACAGTCCGGCCCGCTTAAACTGGTGCAGTGTATTGTATACCGTGGCGAGCGAAACGCGCTCGCCCGCTCGCACCGCCTCGGCGTGCAGAATTTCGGCTGTAACATGCCTGTCGCGCTGGCCGAATAGAAGAAATCCGAGCGCCATGCGCTGCCGGGTGGGCCTCAGCCCCGCCTTGCGAAGCAGATCTGCTACGCCTGCGTGCGTCCGTGCCATCTTACGAGTTCGCTTCCAAGCTTCTTGCGATCCTCCACGGGCGCGGGGCCGCGCCAGTGCGTCTCAGGCCGAGACCTGACAAATGCATTCTAGTTTGTCGCCGGGCCGGCTGCAATGCGCCGCAGTTGCAGGGGCCGCCGGGCCAAAATATCGACCGCTTTTGATGGGTGAACGATTATGATAGGAACGCGCGGACTGAACGCCCGCAAGGGAACCTACGAGGGGTCGGGACCGAAGAGCATGGCGGAGCGCCGTTCGACCTACGAGTATGAAGACCTCTTGGCTTGCGCCCGGGGCGAGCTGTTTGGCCCGGGCAACGCGCAGCTACCTCTGCCGCCAATGCTCATGTTCGACCGCATCTCGAGCATCAGCGAGACGGGTGGTCCCAATGGGAAGGGACAGCTCACGGCGGAACTCAAGGTTGCCGGAAACCCCAGTTGCAATTGGTTTTTCGCGTGTCATTTCAAAGGCGATCCTGTCATGCCGGGATGCCTTGGTCTGGATGCGCTTTGGCAGCTCACCGGTTTTTTTCTGGGATGGCTCGGTGCCCCGGGGAGGGGCCGCGCGCTGGGGGTCGGCGAGGTCAAGTTCACGGGGATGGTGCTGCCGACGGTCAAGCACGTCGAGTACATTGTCGATCTGAAGCGGGTCATCTTGCGCCGCTTGAAGCTCGGCATTGCCGACGGCACCATGAAGGCGGACGGACAGATCATTTACCAGGCAACCGACCTGAAGGTCGGCCTGTTCGAGCCTGGTCAGGACGCCGGCGCCGCCATGGCGTGAAATTCCCGACATGAGGGCGGTCGGAAGCGGGGAAGGGTCACTTGGATGAGACGAGTTGTCGTCACCGGCATGGGGATCGTGTCCTCGATCGGGAACAGCACGCAAGAAGTGCTGGCATCCCTGAGAGAGGGACGTTCCGGCACGGTGAGAGCCGAGAAGTACGCCGAGCTCGGGTTTCGCTGTCAGGTCCACGGCGAGCCCAAGATCGACTGGGAGTCCATGGTTCCGCGCAAGGCAAAGCGGTTCATGGAAGCCGGGGTCGGCTGGAACTATGTCGCCATGGAGCAGGCGATCCGGGATTCGGGTTTGGAGCCGAAGGACATCGTGAACGAGCGGACCGGCATCATCATGGGCTCCGGAGGGCCTTCGACCCGGGCCATCGTCAGGGCCGCCGACGTGACGCGGGAGAAGGACCCCAGGAAGGTTGGGCCGTTCGAGGTGCCGAAAGGCATGTGCTCGGGCCCCTCCGCCGCACTTGCCACCGCATTCCAGATCAAAGGCACCAACTACTCGATCTCGTCGGCCTGCTCGACATCGGCGCATTGCATCGGCAATGCGGCCGAGCTCATTCAGTGGGGCAAGCAGGATGTCATGTTCGCCGGTGGCTGCGAGGAGCTCGACTGGACGCTCTCGGTCCTGTTCGATGCCATGGGCGCCATGTCGACCAAGTACAACGCCACGCCCTCGAAGGCGAGCCGCGCCTATGACAAGAACCGCGATGGATTTGTGATCGCCGGCGGAGCAGGCGTCGTGGCCTTGGAAGAGCTCGAGCATGCCAAGGCCCGCGGCGCCAAGATCTATGGCGAGATCGTGGGATACGGCGCCAACTCGGATGGCTACGACATGGTGGCGCCCTCAGGCGAAGGCGCCGTGCGATGCATGAAGATGGCGTTGCTCGGTGTCGACGGCAAAGGTGTCGGCAAGGTCGACTACATCAATCCGCACGCCACCTCGACGCCAGCCGGCGATGGCCCCGAGATCGAGGCCATTCGCAAGGTTTTCGGCTCCGGCGACAAGTGCCCGCCCATAGCCGCCACCAAGTCTCTGACGGGGCATTCGCTCGGCGCGATCGGCGTGCAGGAGGCGATTTTCTCGCTGCTGATGATGAACAACGGCTTCATCTGCGAGAGCGCCAACATTGAAGAGCTGGACCCGGAATTCGCCGACATGCCGATCTCCCGGTGCATGCGGGATGTCGAGCTTAACTGTGTGCTTTCGAACAGCTTCGGGTTTGGCGGCACCAATGCGACCTTGGTGTTCCGCCGGCATGATGCTTAACAGGCAGGCCCGACGATGGCCGCGAGGGCCATCGCAGTTTGAAGCCAGCGTAATGTGCCAGCGGCACGAAGTCTGATAGATTGGACGTACCCAATGACCGCGACAGACATCCTTCAGCCAGGCGCCCTGATGACAGGCAAGCGAGGCTTGGTCATGGGTGTGGCTAATGAGCGCTCGATTGCCTGGGGCATCGCTCGGGCTCTGGCGCAGCACGGCGCCAAGTTGGCCTTCACCTATCAGGGCGACGCCTTCGGCCGCCGCGCGATCCCTCTGGCGGAATCGGTCGGCTCCGATGTGATCGTGTCGTGCGATGTGTCGGACCTTGCCAGCGTCGACAACGTCTTCGCGAAAATCTCCAAGAGCTGGGGCGAGCTCGACTTCGTCGTGCATGCGTTGGCCTTTTCGGACCGGCGTGAGCTGCAGGGGCGCTACTCGGACACCTCGCGCGAGAACTTTTCCAACACGATGGTGATCTCCTGCTTCTCGTTCACCGAGATTGCCAAACGTGCGGCGGCCCTTATGCCGAAGGGCGGCTCCATGCTGACGCTGACCTACGGAGGCTCGCAGCGCGTCGTCCCGTCCTACAACGTGATGGGTGTGGCCAAGGCCGCGCTGGAGGCCTCGGTGCGCTATCTCGCCGCCGATTTCGGGCCGCAAGGCATTCGGGTAAATGCACTTTCGGCCGGACCGATGCGGACGCTGGCCGGCTCCGGCATTTCGGATGCGCGAACGATTTTTAACTATCAGGGCGACCACGCTCCGCTGCGCCGCACGCCGACGCTCGACGAGGTGGGAGGGGCCGCCCTCTACCTGCTATCCGATCTTTCCGGCGCCGTGACCGGCGAAGTGCACTATGTCGACTGCGGTTACAACATCGTCGCCATGCCGACGCTCGAAGCGCTGAAGAACCAGGAACAGGGCCGATCGCCGCCGCAGGCCGCGGAGTAGCGCGCGCCAACGGTCGCGTGGCGTGGGGGCAGCGACTGCTCATCGATGATCGGGGTCTTCGATTCGGGGCACGGTGGCTTGACGGTCCTGCGGGCGCTCGCGGAGCGCTTCCCAGGCTCGTCGTTCCTCTATCTGGGCGATCACGCCAACGCGCCCTACGGCAACCGGCCGTCACACGAAATTGTCACGCTGACGCGTAGAGCCGTGCACGCCCTTTTTGGCGCCGGCTGCCGCCTCGTGCTGCTGGGCTGCAATACGGCGACATGCGTCGCGGCCCGCACACTGCAGCGGGAGTGGCTGCCGTCGAGCCAATGGAGCGGTCACAACGTTCTCGGCATCGTGGCGCCGACCGTGGAAGCCGCCACGCAAACCCCATGGGCTGCCAAGACCCCGCAGTATCCGCAGAAATACAATACCGATCTTGTCGCCGTGTTCGGCACCACGCGCACCGTCACATCGAACGTTTATCCTGAGGAGATCAGGAAGCGCTGTCCCCGCGTCACGGTGGTCCAGCAGATTTGTGCCGAGCTTGCCGGCGCCATCGAAAAGAAGGCGCCGGAGCCGGTGCTCGATGGGCTGGTGAAGACGGGCGTTGATGGGCTGCTCGCGCAGACCGGTCAGCGGGCGCCCGACCGAGCCATCCTCGGCTGCACGCATTTCCCGCTCGTCGAGCACCTGTTTCGGCGGCATCTCCCGCCGGCAACGCGCATTCTCTCGCAGCCGATCGTCGTGGCCGACAGCCTCGAGGATTACTTGGCGCGGCATCCCGAGTACCTGAAGGACGAGCAGTGTTCGCGGCCGAGCACGGTGCTGTTGACGACGGGCGATGCCGCTGCGGTGGCCGATACGGCGCGCGTATTCTGGCCCGACGTGCCACCGTTCCGCACGGTGAGAGACGGCAGCGGGGCAGCGGCGGATATCAGGGCGGCGCTCGAGTGACTTTGCGCGGCCGAGGCGGCGCCTACGCGCCGGCGGCGCGTCCGTTGGACTCGAGCGCCAGGGCTTGCGCGAGGAAGCGGTGGGTCGGCGTCGGCACGCCACGCCGCTGGCCGATCCGCACGACGCCTCCCGAGAGCCAGTTGAGCTCGAGCGGCTTGCCGGACGTGCGGTCGTGCGACATCGACGTCGTCATCCCCTCTGGCAGGGCGTCGATGGTTTGCAGGACGGCGTCCACGTCGCTATCGCCGAGCGCGACGCCCGTCGCCTTGCCGACCGCCACCACCTCCCGAATGGCGGCCTCGATGAGCGAGCGCGTATCCGGGTTTCGGCGCAGCGGTCCCGCCGTTCGCTGCGTCAGAGTGGTTACGCCGGACATCGGCGCCAGCATGGCGAACTTCACCCACAGCGCGCGTTGAATGTCTGCCGGGATCTCGGCGTCGATGCCCGCGGCCGTGCAGGCTGCGTGAAACGCCCGACACCGATCACTCGACGTGTTGTCCGCTTCGGCGAACTCCAAGCGGGCGAATGGTGTCTTGTGGGCGATCACGCCCGGCGCGTCGATATGGGAGGAGATGCGCGCAACGCCCGGCACCGCATGGCCCGGCCCCAGCGCAGCGGCAATCATGTCGGGTGCCTCGACCCCATTCTGAAAGGTGAAGACCGGCACGCCCGGGCGCATGATCGGCGCGAGTGACGCGGCCGCGCGCTCGGTGTCTCCCATTTTCACGGCGAAGATGATCGCATCAGCCGGACCGGCTTCCTGCGGCGAGGCCACGGCCTGCGAGGGCTGCAGATGCAAATTGCCGAGAGGGCTTTCGATTCTGAGCCCGTGCGACTGCATCGCGGCGAGATGCGTACCGCGCGCCACGAAGGTCACGGCCTGCCCCGCGGCAGCCAGGCGTGCGCCGAAGTAGCCGCCGATTCCGCCCGAGCCCATCACCACGATCTTCATCGCCAAGACCTCTCAGCGCATTGTCGGTCCGTGCCTGACGTTAGGGGCCTGCGTGAAAGGCGGTCAAGCAAGCCCTTTGCCGCCAGGCTCCATCCCTTACTCATCGCGATGCTCGACAAGAGGCCAGCTCGCGAGGGCGTCAGGTGCTGTCAGGTTGCCGCGAATATGCCGTCGATAGTTGACTTGTGGTCCAGGTGGCAGGAAAAGAATGCACACGCTGGATAATCGAAGGTCCGGCGGCATGGGAGGCGCGTCGGCAAAGTGGCAGTTTATCGGTCGTTTCTCTTTGCACCTGGCAATCATCCGCGCCGGGTCGAGAAGGCTCTGACGCTCGACGCCGACGGCATCATCCTGGATCTGGAAGATGCCTGTCCGATCTCCGAAAAGAAGGCCACCCGACCTGTCGTCGTGGCCGCCTGCCAAAATCCCCGACGTGGGCTCGGCTATGTGCGCGTCAATGCGATGTCCACGGAATTCGGGTATGGCGACGTTGTCGCGGTGGTGCAGCGGGGCGTCGATGGCATCGTCGTGCCGAAGGTCGAGACGGCCGATGAGATCAGGACCATAGACTGGCTCGTGCTGCAGCTCGAGCGCGAGCGCCGGCTTGCGCCTGGCACGGTGGATATCATCCCGATTATCGAGACCGCCAAAGGCCTGGCCAATGTCGCCGCCATTGCGTCGGCTGGAACGCGCGTCAAGCGCCTCTCCTTTGGAGCCGGCGACCTGACCCTCGATATGAATATCACATGGACGAGGGACGAGAGCGAGCTGTTGCCTTATCGCAGTGCCGTGGTTTTGGCCTCTCGTGCCGCAGGCATCGAGCCGCCGCTCGACACGGTGTGGGTTGACGTCAAGGATATCGAGGGCTTCCGCAAGTCGGTGCAAACGATCAAGGGGCTCGGATTTCAGGGCAAGATGTGCATCCATCCCGACCAGGTGCAGATCGTAAATGAGATGCTGGCGCCCTCCCCGGCGGAAGTGGAATGGGCGCGCCGCGCCGTGCAGGCATTCCGGGAAGCGGAACGGGCTGGTTCCGCCTCGATCCAGCTCGAGGGCAAGTTCATCGACTATCCGATAGTCTATCGAGCAGAGCGCGTGCTCGCGATGCATGAGCGCATCATGCAGCGCGCACAGCAGCGGTGAGTACACCCGGTGTACCCGAAGCTCGGTTCACGCGGTTGCAGCCAAAGTGCGCAGGAGCTCAATGATGTCTGATCGGTCCACGCCCCCCTCCAATTCGGCCGTCGAGCCGTTGCGGGGCATACGTGTCATCGACGTATCGAGCTTTCTGGCTGGACCATTCTGTGCGACGCAGCTTGCCGAGTTCGGCGCGGACGTCATCAAGATCGAGCTGCCCAACGTCGGCGATGCCTTGCGCAAGTTCGGCACGAGCACCGAGTGCGGCGACTCACTGCCCTGGCTCTCCGAGAGCCGCAACAAGAGGTGCGTGACGCTGGACCTGCGCAAACCGGAGGGAGCAGAGTTGCTGAAACGTCTGGTCTCCCAGGTTGACGTGCTGGTCGAGAACTTTCAGCCTGGGACACTGGAAAAGTGGGGCCTTGGCTGGGAAGAGCTCAAGAAGCACAACGGCAAGCTCATCATGGTGCGCATCTCTGGCTTTGGCCAGACGGGGCCTTACAGTCCCAGGCCCGGGTTTGGCCGCATCGGCAATGCGTTCAGTGGTCTGTCGTATCTCGCCGGCTATCCGGACCGGCCGCCGGTAACGCCCGGATCGGCGACTATTCCCGACTACATGGCCGGTATCTACGGGGCGATGGGGGCGCTGCTGGCGCTTCGAGCGCGCGACTTTACCGGACAAGGCCAGGTCGTCGATATCGGGCTCTACGAGCCGGTTTTTCGCATTCTCGATGAGTTGGCCGTCGCCTACCATTACAAAGGCTTCGTGCGCGAGCGCATGGGCCCCGGTACCGTCAATGTCGTACCGCACAGCCATTACCCCACGCGCGACAACCGCTGGATTGCGATCGCTTGCACGAACGACAAGATCTTTGCCCGGCTGGCTGAGGCGATGGGCCGAAAAGATCTCAGCGCCGAGGACAGCTGGGGGAGGCTTGCGAACCGTGAGCGGGACCGCGCCAAGGTCGACGAGCTGGTCGGCGAGTGGACCAGGAAGTACGACCGCGCCGAGCTGATCAGGATCTGCGACGAATTCCAGGTGCCTTGCGGACCGGTCTACGCGATCAACGAGATTTTCGAGGATCCCCACTACCAGGCCCGCGAGAACATCAAGATCGTGCATGACCCGCGGGCCGGCGAAATTGCGGTGCCGAACGTGTGTCCGCGGCTCTCCGATACTCCGGGATCTGTCAAATGGCTCGGGCCCCCGCTCGGTGCCCATACGGATCAGGTTTACAAGGGCATGCTCGGTCTGTCGGATGCCGAGCTCGGCAGCCTCAGAGACAAGGGCGTGATCTAGATTCGAGCGAATCTAGATCGCCGCGCTTGTGTGTGTGGAGTGGACCGTCGTCGCGGAGCCGCAATCGAACCGTTCCATGACGCAAAGGAAGCTCAAGGACGCATCCAATGCGGTGCCAGTAGCTTCAGACGCCTGGGTGCTGCCGCCGCAGCGCTCGCTGCCCGAGGTTGTCGCGGAGAGGCTGGTCGAGGCCATCCGCTCCGGCGCTCTGAGGCCAGGCGAGCGGTTGGTCGAGACTGCGCTTGCCGGCAAGTTGCGGGTGAGCCGGGGGCCGTTGCGCGAAGCACTGAAGGCGCTCGAGGCGAACCATCTGGTGGAGAGCCGGCGGGGCCGAGGCACGTATGTGCGGGAGGTGACCCCGGACGAGGTGGCGCAGATGGTTGGCGTTCGCGCCCTGCTGGAGGGACTGGCCGCACGCCTTGTCGCCACAACTGCCACGCAGGCCGTCATTCAGAATCTGCAGCGGCTGCACCGGCGCATTGAAGCAGCCGCACGCGCCGGAGAAACGGCGGAGTGGCGCGACCTCGATTGGTCGTTTCATGAGCTGATCTGCATCTATTCGGGCAACGCCTTTCTGCTCGCATCCTGGCGGTCGATATCCAATCTCGTGCGGGTGTATTTGCATCAGCACCCAGGCTACGTGACGGACGTCGACAGCATCCTCGGCAACCACGTCGCGTTCCTGAAGGCGATCGCCGCTAAAGACCCCGACCGCGCCGAGGCCGTGTTTCGCACCACCATTCTCATCACGGGTTTTGCCCGGCTGGGCCGGGAGGTGCCGCACAACTTGAGGGTCTATCTCGATCACAGCCTCGATGTTCGCGGAGGATTGCCGCGAGATGCGAGCAAACCTCGCAGGGGCGAGGCCAAAGAACGGCGGACCCGGCGCGGGCCGTGACTGCAGGCTGCTGAGCGGCAACCGTACCAGGCAGCCGCGACCCCCTTGCACTGGCAGGCGCGACGTAGGAACGTAGCGCAAATGGCCTGCCCGACGGCCCAAACAAAGGGAGCAGGGATATGCGTCGATTTCTCGCGGCGATGGCTGTTTTCGTATCGCTGTGCGCCATTCCGCATCCGTCCGAGGCCGGCAAGAAGGACGACACCCTCGTTTGGGCAACCGACCGCGAGAACTCGATCACCGATTCCAACTATCTGAACACGCGCGAGCTGGTGATCATCGGCTCGCTCATCTACGACCGCCTGATCCACCTCGACGACAAGTACGAGCCGCAGCCGCTGCTGGCGACAGCGTGGACATGGGTCAACGACACGACCCTCGATCTCGACATTCGCAAGGGTGTGAAGTTTCACAACGGCAAGGAGCTGGACGCCGACGACGTCGTCTACACGCTGGACTTCGTCAATGACAAGGCAAACGGCGCGCTGAGCTACTCCTATGTCTCCTACATCAAGTCGGTGGAGAAGCTGGACAGCTACAAGGTACGGCTCCACTTCAAGAAGCCGTTTCCGACGGCGCTGATCTTCCTCGCCGGCGTGCCCAACATCATGGCGAAGGGGCACTACGACAACGCGCCCGTCAAACCTGACGGCAAGAAGGACTTCGGCGCCGTCCCCGCCAACGGCACGGGCCCATACAAGGTGGCGGAGATCAAGCCGGGCGAGTCCATCCTGATGGAGAAGAATGCGAGCTACTGGGAGGGTAGCCCCAAGGGAAAGCCGCAGATCGGCAAGCTCAAGTTCCGCACGGTCAAGGACAGCAACACGCGATTGGCCGAGGTCATGACCGGCGCCATCGATTGGGTGTGGGACGTTCCCAAGGACCAGGCCGAGCGCATGATGGGCGCGCCGAATCTGGTGGTCGAGAACGCCAAGACCATGCGCTTTGCCTACATCATCTTCGACGCCAAGGGCGTGTCGGGGCAAAAGGCGTTCACAGACAAGCGCGTGCGTCAGGCCGTCGCCCACGCGATCAACCGGGAGTCGATCGTCAAGAACCTCGTCGGCGCACCGTCGGAGGTCATTAACGCCGTCTGCCACCCGGACCAGTTTGCATGCGCAGACGATGTGCCAAAATACGATTACAATCCCGACAAGGCGCGCAAGCTGCTCGCGGAAGCAGGCTATCCCAACGGGTTCGAGTTCGAGCTCCACGCCTATCGCGAGCGCGAACTCACGGAGGCCGTCATTGGCGACCTGGTGAAGGTCGGGCTCAAGCCGAAGCTGGCATTTCTGCAGTATGCGGCGTTGCTGCAGGCCGTGCACACCAACAAGGTCGCGGCGGCGCACATGACGTGGGGCTCGAGCTCGATCCCGGACGTCTCGGCATCGGCGGGGCACTTCTTCACCGGCACGAAGGACGACCTCAGCCAAGACCCCGAGGTCATGCGGCTCATCGCCGAGGCGGATGGCACGGTGGACCGTGAGAAGCGGCAAATCCTATGGAAGCAGGCGCTCACGCGGATCGCCGAGGAGGCCTACTGGGTGCCCCTGTTTACCTATGCGAAGTTCTACATCTACTCGAAAGACCTGAGCTTCAAGCCGACCTCGGACGAGATCCCGCAATTCTACAAGGCGAGCTGGAAGTAGTCGTCCCTTCTACACCATAGGACTGGTTGCAAATCGGTCTGGAAGAGGCAATCGTGGCATACGTGCGGGGCCTGGGCCGCCCCTCCACGGGTGCGGGCAAAAAATGAAGGAGGACACCGGCGCATGATCTCTCGCCGCGTAAGATTGGTATTGGCCGCAGTTCTGGGTCTCGGCGTGTCCGTCGCGCCAGCCCTCGCCGGCAAAAAGGACGACACGCTGGTCTGGTCTACGGACCGGGAGAACCCGATCGCCGATCCATACTTCATCAACACGCGCGAGCTCGTCGTCATCGGGCATCACGTGTGGGACACGCTCGTCGTGTCCGATCCGGACTCCGGTGAGATCAAGCCCCTGCTGGCGACGTCCTGGAAATGGATCGACCCGACGACTCTGGAGCTCGAGCTGCGGAAGGACGTCAAATTCCACTCGGGCAAGCCGCTCAATGCGGACGATGTCGTCTACACGTTGAACTTCGTAGCCGACAAGGCCAACGCGATCATGAACTACGCGCTGTTGGCGTGGATCAAGAAGACCGAGAAGGTCGACGACTACAAGGTGCGCATCTTGCTGGACAAGCCCTTCCCGCCGGCGCTCGCGAACCTGGCCGGGCTCGGCTTCATCATGCCCAAAGGGCACTACGATGCGGCTCCGACCAAAGCCGACGGCAAGAAGGATTTTGGCGCGGTGAAGCCCGACGGGACCGGGCCGTACAAGATCACCGACATGAAGCCGGGTGACTATATCCTGATGGAGCGGAACCCCGCCTACTTCAAGGGCGGCTACAAGGGCGAGCCGAAGATCTCGAAGATCAAGTTCCGCACGATCAAGGACCCGAACACGCGCGTTGCCGAGCTGATGACAGGCGCGATCGACTGGATCTGGGACGTGCCGAAGGATCAGGCCGAGCGCATTCAGGCCAATCCGGCGATCGTGGTGAAGAATGCCAAGACGCTGAGGATCTCCTACATCGCCATGGATGCCATGGGGGCGACGAGCCAGAAGTTCTTCGCCGACAAGCGCGTGCGGCAGGCAATGAATCACGCCATTAACCGGGAGGCCATCACGAAGAATCTGGTTGGCCCGGCCTCGGTCGTCATCCATGCCGCATGCCACCCGGATCAGTTCGCCTGCACCAGCGACGTCAGGAAGTACGACTACAATCCCGAGAAAGCGAAGCAGCTTCTCGCGGAGGCGGGCTATCCGAACGGGTTCGAGTTCGACCTCTACGCCTACCGCGAGCGCGAGTACACGGAGGCGGTGATCGGCGATCTCGCCAAGGTCGGGCTGAAGGCCAAGCTCAACTACCTGCAGTTCACCGCGTTCCAGCAGGCCGTACGCAGCGGCAAGGCCCCCGCCGACAACGGGACCTGGGGCTCCAACTCCATTCCCGACACGACCGCCAGCACGGCGCAGTTCTTCGTCGGCGGCCCCGACGACCAGGCGCGCGACCCCGAGGTCATCAAAGGCATCGAGGAGGCCGACGGCCAGCTCGATCCCGCAAAGCGCAAGGAGCTCTGGGCCAAGGTGCACAAGCGCATCGCCGAGGAGGCCTACTGGGTGCCGCTGTTCACGTACGCCAAGTATTACGCGTTCTCGAAGGACCTCGATTTCGAGCCGACCTCCGACGAGATACCGCGGTTCTTCGCGGCGAAGTGGAAATAGCGCGGCTTTGGATGATGGGAGGGTGAGCGCCGCGCCGTGAACCGCAAAAGCGGACCGGCGCGGCCCCCGTTGCCGCCAAGGGGAGGTCCCCATGATCGCCTATTCAGCGAAGCGGCTCGGGGTGGCCGTTCTGGTCGCACTGACGGTTTCGCTGATTACCTTCTCGATGATCTACATCTCGGGCGACCCGGCGCTGGCCATCGCGGGCGAAGGCGCGCGGCCGGAGGACGTCGAGAACATACGCAAGTTCTACGGCTTCGATCGGCCGATCATCGTCCAGTATGCCGATTGGCTGAAGAATGCCGTGCAGGGCGACCTCGGCCGCTCCTACAACCTGCGTCAGCCCGTCGCCGACGTCATCTTCGAGCGGCTTCCCGTGACCATGCTGCTCGGCGCGTGCGCGATAAGCTTCGCCTTGCTGTTGGCGATCCCGCTCGGCGTGCTGGCGGCCGTGAGGCCAAACAGCATCTTCGATCGAGCGGCGCTGACGCTGGCGGTCATCGGGCAGGCCATGCCGAGCTTCTGGTTCGCGCTGACGCTCATTCTTTGGCTCGGCGTGACGTGGCGCCTGCTGCCGATCACGGGGCAGGACAGCTGGGCCAACTACGTCATGCCGTCGATCGCGCTCGGCTACTATGTGACGCCGGCGGTGATGCGTCTGACGCGGGCGGGCATGCTCGAGGTGCTGTCGTCCGACTACATCCGCACGGCGCGGGCCAAGGGCCTGAGGCCCACGCGCGTGCTGTTCAAGCACGCGCTGAGAAACGCCATCATCCCGGTCGTGGCCCTCGCCGCCGTGCAGTTCGGGTTCATGCTCGGCGGCTCGATCGTCATCGAGACCATCTTCCAGATCAACGGGCTCGGATACCTCGCCTGGGAGTCGATCCAGCGCAAGGATCTGCCCATGATGCAGGCCATCGTGCTGGTGCTGTCCATCATCTACGTGCTCATCACGTTCCTGGCGGACCTGCTGAACGCGTTCCTCGATCCGCGCATCAGGGTGGCTTGACCATGGCTGAAGCTGGACTGATCAAAGCCGGAGTGCCGACCGTCGAGGAGATCCTCGCGCCCTCCCCGCTCGCCATGATGCGCAGACGGGTGCTCGGTCACTTCGGCCTGATGGCCGGCGGCTGCGTGCTGATCGCGATCGTGCTGATGGCGTTGTTCGCCGGGTGGCTGTCGCCGCACGACCCCTACGATCAGCAGCTTGCCCGCAAGCTCATCCCGCCGATCTGGCACGAGAGCCCCAAGGTGACCTGGGACCATCCGCTCGGCACGGACCACCTGGGGCGGGACTACCTCTCTCGCCTCTTCTACGGCGCCCAGGTCTCTCTGCTCATCGGCTTCTCGGCCATGCTGATCTCGGGCGTGATCGGCACAGTGCTCGGCGTGCTGGCGGGGTACTTCGGCGGCCGGACCGATATGGTCGTCAATTTCATCATCACAACGCGATTATCGATGCCGGTGGTGCTGGTGGCGCTCGCCGTCGTGGCCATCATCGGCTCGTCGCTGAGCGTGGTCATCTGGGTGCTCGGCTTGCTCATCTGGGACCGTTTTGCCGTGGTGATGCGCAGCGCCACGCAACAGGTCCGCTCGCTCGAGTTCGTCACCGCCGCGGAGGCCGTCGGCTGCTCGCCGGCCCGCATCCTGCTGACGGAGATCGCGCCCAACGTGATGAATCATCTGATCGTCGTGGCCACGCTGGAGATGGCGCATGCGATCCTGCTCGAGGCGGCGCTGTCGTTCCTGGGGCTCGGCGTACAGCCGCCCACGCCGTCGTGGGGGCTCATGATCTCCGAGGCGAAGGGGCTCATGTATTTCGACCCGTGGCTCATCAGCATACCCGGGCTCGCCCTGTTCATGCTGGTGCTGTCGATCAACCTCGTCGGCGACGGCCTGCGCGACGTGACGGCGCCAGAGAATCGGAGCTGACGGCATCATGGACGCCCGCCTCGCGCCCGAGACCGGTCAGGAGTCGCACACGAGCGAGCGCGTCCTGACGGTCGAAGACCTGAGAGTCACGATTCCGGTTCCTGCCGGCACGTTGCGGCCGGTGCAGGGCGTGACCTTTCATGTGGACCGGGGCGAGACAGTCTGCATCGTCGGCGAATCCGGCTGCGGGAAATCACTCACCGCCCTCGCGATCATGGACCTGCTGCCCAAGAACGCGACGCGTACCGCGGCTCGCCTGGAGCTGAAGGATCGCCGGCTCGACGGGACCTCGGAAAGCGCCATGGCCGATATCCGCGGCAATCGCATGGCGATGATCTTTCAAGAGCCGATGACATCGCTCAATCCGGCCTACACGATCGGCAACCAGCTGACCGAGGCGCTTTTGCGTCACCGGCGCGTCAGCCGGCGAGAAGCGCGAGATCGGGCCGTCTATCTGCTCGAGCGCGTCGGCATCACCGCGGCAGAGCAGCGTTTGAGGCAGTATCCCCATCAGCTCTCAGGCGGGCTGCGCCAACGCGTGATGATCGCGATGGCCTTGATGTGCGGTCCCGAGCTGATCATCGCGGACGAGCCGACCACCGCGCTGGACGTCACCATTCAGGCCCAGATCCTGCATCTGCTGGCTGAGCTGCAGCGCGAGATGCACATGGGGCTCGTGCTGATCACGCACGATCTGGGCATCGTTGCCAGAACGGCCGTTCGCGTCATCGTCATGTACGCGGGCGAGGTGGTCGAGACCGGCCTTGCAGAGGAGATCTTTCGCGCTCCCAAGCATCCCTATACGCAGGGGCTGCTCGCCTGCATACCCGTGCCCGGCAAGACACGCCGCGGCGAGCGCCTCGGCGTCATCCCGGGAATGGTGCCGTCTCTGGTCGGCGAGATGCAGGGGTGTCATTTCGCCAGCCGTTGCCCGTATGCGATCGACGTTTGCCGTGCCGGCCCCGTTGCGCTCGCGAGCGCGGGTGAGCGCGGCCGTCAGGTGCGCTGCATTCGCGCTGGCGAGATCGGCACGGGGCAGCAGGCTCAGTGGAGC
>DASZSH010000119.1:0-4234 GCA_035548755.1 Devosia sp. | reverse complement strand
AATTGTCGCGCATGAACGCCTTGGCGGCGAGGCCCCATTGCGCCGCGTCCTCGGGCCGCGCCGTCTTCCAGAAGATCACCGGCAGCATGATGAAATCGTCCGCCAGCATGCCGCCGCCGATGATCCCGTCATTGCCGTGATTGAAGTCGCAGGTGGCGATGGTGACGCCCGGTCCGCGCGGATCGTATACCTCGTCCTCGAACTGCCCCCACGCGCCGGCATAGTAATGGCCCTGCAGGTTGCGCCCGACCTGATCGCGAGCATTGCCCAGGCCGTTCGGGTGATGCCGCGATGCGGAGAGCAGCAGCAGCCGGGCGCTCTCGATCGCGCCGGCGCAAAGCACCACCGCCCTGGCGCGGGCGCTGCGGCGCACCGGCGCGCCATCGTCCTCCTCGACATAGCTGACGCCGGTGACCTTGCCGTGTGCGTCCGTATCGATGCGCTCGACCGTCGCGCCCGCGACGAGCTCGCAGTTGCCGGTCGCGAGCGCCCGGGGCAGAACCGTGTTCCAGGTGCCGTTCTTGGCGTTGCTCGGGCAGGGGAAGCCCACGCAGGAGCCGCATTCGATGCAGGCCCCCCGTTCCTCGCGCGGCACGCTGTTGATGAGCAGCGGCGGCGTGAACGTCCTGATCCCGAGCCGCTCCGCGCCCTGGCGCAGCAGGGCCCCGGTCCGGTGCTGCGGCATGGCCGGCATGGGATAGCCGCGCCGCCGCGCGCCCTGCCCGATATTGGCCCCGCCCTCGCCGGAAACGCCGATCTCCCACTCGGCCTGCTCGTAATAGGGCGCCAGATCGTCGTAGCCGATCGGCCAGTCCGTGAGCGAAGAGCCCGCGGGGACGCCGTAGCGGCTCGCCATGCGGAAATCGTCGGGCAGGAAACGCCAGGCCTGCATGCCGTAAACCACCGTGCCGCTGCCGACCGCCGCCGCGTTGTTGTGATAGCCCCCCTCGTGCGGACGGAGGGTGCGCGCTACGCCATCGGGCCCGACCAGAACCCGCGGGTTGCCCTCGATGGGCGGGCCGGCATTGTGGCCATATCGGGAGAGCCGCTGGTTGCGCAGATGATCGCGCCGGCCGTGGCTGCGATAGGTCATGTGCGGACCGCGCTCGAGCACCAGCACGCGCTTGCCCGCCTGCGCGAGGACGTTGGCGATGATGCCGCCCGCCGCGCCCGCCCCGACCACGATGCAGTCGTAATCCGGCTGCGGCCTGCCCGTGCGCCGGGGTGGAACCGCCTCGGGTGCCGGCGGGGGGCCGTCGGGCCCCTCGGGCAGGCGGTGCTCGTAGCCGATCATCGCCCATGATCGGGCGCCTGAATTGCCGCCATTGCCTGGGTCGGCATAGAACCCCTCGGCGCACAGCTCCGCGAGGGCCGCAAACCACGGCTCGCTTTGGACCGTGGCGAGGGCCGAGTCCTTGTGCGCATCGGGGAGGGCGGCGAAACCCGTGCCGTGGCGGGCGCGGACGGCGGTATCGAGATCGGCCAGTCCGGCCGCAATGGACTGCGCGTGCCCCCTCGCCTCGCCATCGAGCTGGCGCATCACATAGTCCTGCGTGCCCAGATCCAGCGCGCCCGGATCGGCGTCGGCGGGAATGAGGCGGTCCACGACCGCGCGCAGAAGTTCAGCGGGAATGGTGTTGGCAGTCATGGCGCTCCTCTCGCGCCAATCCTTTAGGGTCTTGCCGCGCGCTGGGCCAGCCGCTCCGCGCACGATTTTCGCCATCGGCGGATCTCAGGCGCATGGCACGGCTTCTTTCGCCTGCGCTTTGGTGGCACTATCGGATCGGAGATGACGCGATTGGGTACGCTTGCCTCGACAGTTCGTCCGGAGCGGACGGCCGGCCGGTCCGCCGGGCGGGACCTCATGCCGCTCGAGCAGCTGGCCGAGGCGGCCGCTGCCGGCATCCCGGGCGCGCTCGTCTGCATCTGCGGCATCGATGGCGGCGCGCCCAAGCCGATGGGCGCCTATATGTCGGTGCTCGCCGACGGCCGCCATTTCGGTCACGTGTCCGGCGGCTGCGTCGAACCGGCGATCGCCGCCGAAGTGATGCCGCTGATCGGCACGGGCAGCGACCAGATCATCCGCTTCGGCAAGGGCTCCTGCTACATCGACATCCGCTTCCCCTGCGGCGGCGGGGTCGACCTGCTCGTGCATACGGCGCCCGATCCGGCGGTCTTGTCCGAGGCGCTGGCGCGGGCCGAGCGGCGCGAGCCTTTTGCCATCGCCTTCGATCGCGCCCTATCGCGCGCGCGCATCGCCGGCGCCGCGCAGGCGACGGGCTGGCAGGATGGCGTGTTCATGCGCCGTCACCTGCCGCAGACGCGGCTGCTGCTCGCCGGGCGCGGTCCCGACTTCGAGGTGATGGCCCGTGTCGCCGCGGCCGCCGAGCTCGAACTTCGCCTCGTAACGCCCGACCTCGATTCGGCGGCGGCGCTTGCCGATCTTGGCGTGCCGCTCGAGCAGCTCAACTCGCCGGGCCAGCCGCTCGCCGCGCCCATCGACGAATGGACAGCCCTCGTCCTGCTCTTCCACGAACACGAGTGGGAGCATGCGCTGCTGGCGCGCGCCGCCGCCTCGCCCGCCTTCTACATCGGCGCTCTGGGCAGCCGCCGGACCCACCGGCTGAGGCAGGAGCGCCTGGCCGGCATGGGCGTGCCCGCCGACGGCATTGCCCGCATCCGCGGGCCGATCGGGCTCATCGATCGCGCCCGCGATCCGGGCACGCTGGCGCTCTCGGTGCTGGCCGAGATCGCCGCGGCGCGGGCTGCGCGTGACGCTTGAGCGCGCCTGAACCGATCGTCGCGCTCGTGCCCGCCGCCGGGCTTGCCCGCCGCTTCGGCGGCGACAAGCTGCTGGCGGCATGGCGGGGCAAGCCGCTTGCGGCGCATATCGCCGACACGCTGCAGAGCATGGGGCTGCGCCGCATCGCCGTGTGCCCGCGCGGCAACGGCCCCCGCGCGGCCCTGTTCGAGGAGCGCGGCTTCGAGATCGTCTGGAACGACGATCCGGAGGCGGGCCTCGGCCGCTCCCTCGCCCTCGGAGCCGGGCGCGCCATTGCGCTTGGCGCCGGCGCCATGCTCGTCTGCCTCGCCGACATGCCAAACGTCACCGCTGCGCATCTGCTCCGCCTTGCCGGCGCCCTCGCTCCGGGCGCGGCCGTCGCGACCGAAGCGGGCGGCATTCGCACCCCGCCCGCGATCTTTTCGGCCGCACGGCTTCCCGCCCTCGCCCGGCTCACGGGCGATCGCGGCGGCAGACTGCTGCTGGCCGATGCGGCGGCCGTCCCCGCGAGCGCCGAGCTCGTGCGCGACATCGACACGCCGGCCGATCTGGGCTGATCACGACGCGGCCAGCAGCCCGCCCTCGATCAGCTTTTCAAGCGTGATGGGAAACTCGCGCACCCGGATGCCGGTGGCGTTGAAGACCGCGTTGGCGACCGATGCGCCGGTGCCGCCCGAGCCCAGCTCGCCGATGCCCTTGACGCCCAGATGGTTCGCATGCTCGTCGAAATCGTCCAGGATGATCGCCTCGATCGCCGGGATATCGGCATGGACCGGGATCAGATACTCGGCAAGGTCGGCATTCACCCAGGCCCCGTTCCGCCCGTCCACATGCGCCGCTTCGTGCAGCGCCGCCCCGACGCCCCAGATCATGCCGCCGATGAGCTGCGAACGCGCCGTTTTCGCGTTGAGGATGCGCCCCGCCGCGAACACGCCCAGCATGCGCCGCAGCCGGATCTCCCCGCTATAGGCGTCCACCCCCACTTCGGCGAAGCTCGCGCCATAGGTGTACTGCGAATAGTTGGCGTAGTTGGGATCCTCGTCGCTCTTGAGCGTCTTTCCGGTCGCCTCGATCCCCTCGGGGAAATGCCGCCGCACCTCCGCGAAAATGTCGTTATACGCCGTGCCGGCCACCGCGCTCACCCGCTCGCGCAGACTCTGGCAGGCGCGATCGATCGCAACTGTCGTGTTCGCCGCGCCCCACGACCCGCCCGACCCTGCGCCGCGGGGCAGATCCGTCCGTCCCAGTTCCACCCTCACCTGCGCCACGGGCACGCCCAGCGCCGCCGCCGCGACCTGCGCGGCAACCGTATAGGTGCCCGTGCCGATATCGGTCATGTCGGCCTGGACCACGGCCACGCCCTCCGGATCGAGCCGCACCCGCGCTTCCGACTCCGCCTGATAGTGTCCGCGGATGCAGGCGGCCATGCCGAAACCAACCAGCCAGTCGCCG
>DASZSH010000118.1:0-4521 GCA_035548755.1 Devosia sp. | reverse complement strand
CTCGCCCTCGGGCAGGATCGGATTGAAAGTGTCGAATCCCCCAAGCGAGCTCAGCCGCACCAGGCCGCCTTTAGGGGCGTTCGGATTGACGTAGTCCCAGTGGTCGGTCACCGGCTTGGCGTCGGGGTTGATCAGGGAAATTGCGGTGAGCCATGGGCCGTTCTGCGCGGGGTCGGCCAGTGCCGGTCCGGCGGACGCGGCGAACAGAACGGCGAAGGCGAGGGCGGCTTTGTGCATGACGGGCCTCTTTGTGCGGGCAACGGGCGCAAGTGTATCACGCAGGGGCCGCGGCGCTAGGTTGACCGGGACCCCTGCGTTGCGCGCCTCCCTGGCCGCGCCGGCAGCGACCGGCGGCGGACCTCCGGGCACAACCGAGAGCGGGCCTTCAATGCCGCGGTCCCGCGATCCGTCTCCGTCCGGCTCGAAACTTGCGTTTGGGGTCAGGAGGAGATGGCGCCGGCATGCAGCGCCGCCTCCATAAGAGTCTTGGTATAGTCCGTTCGCGGTCGCGAGAAGACCTCCGCCGCCGGCCCGGCCTCGACGATTCGACCGTCCTTCATCACGAGGACGTCATTGGCGAGAGCACGCACCACACGAAGGTCGTGCGAAATGAACAGGTAGGTGAGCCCGTGCCGCCGCTGCAACTCGCGCAGCAGATCGACGACCTGCGCCTGAACGCTCATGTCGAGGGCCGAGGTAGGTTCGTCGAGAACCACGAACTGAGGCTCAAGAATCATGGCCCGGGCGATGGCGATGCGCTGGCGTTGCCCGCCGGAAAACTCGTGCGGATACTGGTCGGCGCGGGAGGGATCGAGCCCGACTTCGCGCAGCGCCCGCTCGACCCTGTTCTGGCGCGCCGCCGCATCGAGTTCGGGGTAGTGCACGCTCAGGCCTTCGGCGACAATCGCGCCGATCGGCATGCGCGGCGAGAGCGAGCCGAACGGATCCTGAAAAACAATTTGCATATGTTTGCGCAGAGGACGCAGCGCGCCCCACGACTTCTTGTCGATGGCGCCGCCGAGCACGACGATCCGCCCTTCCGATGAAACGAGCCGAAGCAGCGCGCGGCCGAGCGTCGTCTTGCCCGAGCCGGATTCGCCGACGATGCCGAGCGTCTGGCCGGCGCGGATCTCAAGGCTGACATCGTCGACCGCCTTCACGTGACCGACCGTGCGCCTGAGCACGCCGCGCTTGACCGGAAACCACACGCGCAGATGATCGGCTGAAACAACCACCGGGGCGCTCGGGTCAGCCGGAGGCGGAGAGCCAGCCGGCTGGGCGGCAAGCAACCTGCGCGTGTAGTCGTGTTCCGGCGCCCGGAAGATCGCCTCCGTCGGGCCGCGCTCGACAATTTCCCCCTCAGTCATCACGCACACATCGTCCGCCACCTCCCGCACAATTCCGAGGTCGTGCGTGATGAACAGCATCGCCATGCCGAGCCGGGCCTGAAGCGACTTGAGCAGCTTGAGAATCTGCGCCTGCACGGTGACGTCGAGCGCGGTCGTGGGTTCGTCGGCGATCAACAGGTCGGGCTCGTTGGCAAGCGCCATTGCGATCATCACCCGTTGGCGCTGTCCGCCCGAAAGCTGATGGGGAAAGGCCTCAAGCCTCGCCTCGGCATCTGCGATGCCGACCTCCTTGAGCAGATCGATCGTGCGGGTCCGCGCGGCGGTCTTGGAGAGGCCCCGATGGGTGATCATGACCTCGCTCACCTGGCGCTCGATCGTGTGAAGGGGATTGAGCGAGGTCATCGGCTCCTGAAAGATCATCGAGACGTCGCGACCGCGTATGGCGCGCAGATCGCGCTCGCTGGCGGTAACAAGATCGGTGCCCTTGAAGACGATCTTGCCGCCCACGCTCGCCGAGCCGGGCAGGAGCCTCAGGATCGAGGCAGCCGTGACGGACTTGCCCGAGCCGGATTCGCCCACCAGGGCCAGGGTCTGCCGGGGCGCGATGTCGAGGGAAATGCCGCGCACTGCATGCACGGTTCTCTCCCCCACGGTGAAGTCGATCGTCAACCCCTCGATCGCAAGCAGTGCGCTCATGCGAAGGTCTTTCGCGGGTCGAACGCATCGCGCACCGCTTCGCCCACAAAGATCAGCAGCGACAGCATCAGCGAGATGGTGATGAAGCCCGTGAGCGCGAGCCACGGCGCCCCGAGATTGTCCTTGCCTTGCGCCAGCAGCTCGCCCAGGGACGGCGAGCCCGGCGGCAGTCCGAAGCCCAGAAAGTCCAGAGAGGTGAGAGTGGTGATCGAGCCGCCCAGGATGAAGGGCAGAAAGGTCAGCGTCGCGACCATCGCGTTGGGAAGCAGATGCCGGCGCATGATTGTCCAGTTGCCGACCCCGAGCGCCCGCGCCGCCGCCACATATTCGAAGTTGCGCCCGCGCAGGAATTCGGCGCGCACCAGCCCCACCAGCGTCACCCACGAGAAGAGCAGCAGTATCGTCAGCAGAGTCCAGAAGCTTGGCGCAATGACGCTCGAAATGATGAGCAGCAGGTAGAGCGCGGGGATCGACGTCCAGATGTCGATGAAGCGCTGGATGAGCAGATCCGTCCAGCCGCCGAAATAGCCCGAAATTGCCCCGACCACGACGCCGATCACCGACGAGAGGATGGTGAGCGCAAGCCCGAATAGCACCGATATGCGGAACCCGTAGAGCAGTCGCGCCACGACGTCGCGCCCCTGGTCGTCGGTGCCGAGCCAGTGATAGTTGCCCACGATGCAGTCGGGATCGCCAGTGCCTTGCGGATAGCCCGAGCAGCGCTCTGCAGCGGGCATGGTCCAGGTGGGTGGCGCAGGGGCGGGGACCGGCAGGGTATTGTCGACCGTGTCGTAGGAGAAGCGGATGGGCGGCCAGATCATCCAGCCGTTCGCCTCGATCTCGTCCCGGTTGACTGGGTCGCGGTAATTCGTCGTCGCAAGAAAGCCCCCGAACTTGCTCTCGGGATAGTTCACCGCGATGGGGAACAGCAGTTCACCCTTGTAGGACGCTAGGATCGGCCGGTCCGAGGCGATGAATTCCGAAAACAGCGAGATTGCGAACAGCGCAAGGAAGATCCAGAGCGACCAGCTGCCTCGCCGGTTTTTCGCAAACGTGCGCAGCCGCCGCTCGGTGATCGGCGACAGGCGCGCCTTGGCCGATGCCGGCGCCGCCCTTGCCGCGTCGGCCGGCGCCCACACCGGCCCGGCCAAGACCAGTCCCCGGATCATACCTCGCGCGTCTCGAAGTCGATCCGCGGATCGACCCAGGCATAGGTGAGGTCGGAGATGAGGCTGATGACCAGTCCCATGAGCGAGAAGATATAGAGCGTGGCGAAGACCACCGGATAGTCGCGGTTGATCACCGAGGTGAAGCCCAGAAGCCCGAGCCCATCCAGCGAGAAGATCGTTTCGATGAGCAGAGACCCGCCGAAGAACACGCCCACGAAGGCTCCGGGGAAGGTCGCGATGACGATCAGCATGGCGTTGCGGAACACGTGCCCGTAGAGAATCCTGCGCTCCGAGAGCCCCTTGGCGCGGGCGGTCACCACATACTGCTTTCGGATCTCCTCAAGGAACGAGTTCTTGGTGAGAAACGTCGTCGTTGCGAAGGCCCCCAGCCCCATCGCGATGATGGGAAGCGTGATGTGCCAGAGATAGTCGAGAACCTTCCGCCACCAGGGCAGGCTGGCAAAATCCGCCGACACCAGCCCCTTGAGCGGAAATATGTTCCAGAAGCTGCCGCCGGCGAACAGCACGATGAGCAGGATCGCGATCAGAAAGCCCGGCACGGCATAGCCCACCACGATCACCGACGAGCTCCACACGTCGAACCGCGTGCCGTCGCGCACGGCCTTGGCGATCCCCAGCGGGATCGAGATGCCGTAGCCCAGCAGCGTCATCCACAGCCCCAGCGTGATCGAGACCGGCAGCTTCTCCTTGATGAGATCGATGACCGAGATGTCGCGGAACACCGAGCGGCCGAAATCGAAGCGCGCATAGTTCCACAGCATCGTGAGGAAGCGCTCGAGCGGCGGCCGGTCGAAGCCGAACTGCCTGTTGATCTGATCGAGATATTTCTGCGACAGCCCGCGGCCGCCGCGATAGGCGGAGGCGTCGCCCGGCTGTCCGCCGCTCGTTCCTGCCTTGGTGAGGCTGCCTTTGGGGTTCGCGCCCGGCAGCGTCACGTCCGCTCCGGAATTGGTGACCGCCGCCGTCGCCGCCACATTGTTGTTGGTCAATCGCGAGATCAGTTCCTCGACCGGCCCGCCCGGCGCGAACTGGGTGACCAGGAACGACACCGCCATGATCCCCAGCAGCGTCGGGATCATCAACAGGATACGGCGAACGACATACGCGCCCATTCAGGCCCCGGATGAAATGCCGCCAGCAAGCCGCGGCCGTATGGTCGATTTGTGACGAAGAAGCGGATCATTGCCGCCCGATCTTGCAGGCTCAACATGCTCATGGGAAAGCCTCACCGCTTGATTAGCTCCATGGACCAGCCTGGCGGGGAGGTTGGAATGGCGACGGTTTCG
>DASZSH010000117.1:0-9229 GCA_035548755.1 Devosia sp. | reverse complement strand
GTAGGTGCCCGAGCTCGGCCGGTCGAGGCAGCCAAGGATGTTCATGAGGGTCGACTTGCCCGACCCGGACTGGCCGACGACGGCGATCATCTCGCCGGCATCGATGTCGAGGTTGATGTCGTCGAGCACGGTTACGGTCTCGGAGCCCGACACGAAACGCCGGGTGAGGTCGCGCAGCGAAATCAGCGGCGCGGCCATCTCAGCCGCCCCGGCGCGCGCCGCCACCGAACAGGAAGCCCACGCCGCCCGGCGGGCGGGCGGTATTCCCGGCGGCGGGCGCTGCGGTGGCGCGCGGGGAGACCACGAGGTCGCCTTCCTTGAGGCCGCTGAGCACCTCGGCGGTGATGTTGTTGTTGAGCCCGACCTTCACTGCGGCCGGACGCACCGCACCGCTCGCCTCGTCATAGACAGCGACGCGGTAGTTGCCATCCTTGCCGGCCGTGCCCAGCACGGAGGCGGGCAGCGTCAGCACGTTCCTTCTCTCGTCGATGGTGATGGTCACCTGCGCCGTCATGGCGATGCGCAGCCGATGGTCGGCATTGGCGACCGAAAACAGGCCGTTGTAGTAGACCGCATTGTCCGAGGAGCTGAGGCCGTTGTCGGAGGTCGTGATGGCGTCGGGCGCCGGCTCGATCGACAGCAGCGTCGCCGGAATACGCGTGTTGGGGTCGCCAAGGATGGTGAAGGTCGCCTTCTGGCCCGGCTGCACCTTGGTGACGTCGGCCTCCGAAATCTGCGCCTTGATGATCATGGTGTCGAGGTCGGCAATCTTGACGATGGTCGGGGTCGTCTGGTTGGCGTTGACGCTTTGGCCCTCGGTCACGAGCACGGCGACGATGGTGCCATCGACGGGCGCGATGATGCGGGTGCGGGAGAGGGCGAGATTGGCGTCGTCAACCGCCAGCTTGGCCTGGCTGATCTGGGCATTGAGCGAGGCGATCGCCGCCTTGGCCGCCGCGAGGGCGGCCTCGGCGGTCATCATGTCCGCATCGGAAATGAGTTTTTGCGGGGCGAGCTTGTTGGCGCGCTCGACGCCAGCCTGGGCGCCCGCCAGGTCCGCCTGCTTGGCCTGGAGCTGCGCCTCAAGATTGGCGAGCGCCGCCTCGGCCGACTTCACGGCATTCTGCTGGTTGGTGGAATCGATCTGGGCGATGAGGTCGCCCTTCTTGACCTCGTCGCCGAGTTTGACGGCCACCGACTGGATGGTGCCCGAGACCTCGGCCCCGACGCTGGTTACCGAGTTGGCCTGAAGTGCGCCGGTCGCCAGCACCGTCTGCGCGATGTCGCCACGTTCCACCCGGACTGTCGCCGGCGCGACCCGAGCTTCGGAAGGGGCAAGATACATCCAGCCCGCGATGGCGGCGGCGGCCAGCACGACGACTGCGACGGCGATCCGTGTGACGAGCTTCATGTCGACCCCAGCACTCCGGCGCCGCCGCTGCTGCGGCGGTTCCGCGCTGGAATATGGGGCCGGCGAGGCGCGATGTAACATTAGCGATCGGTAAGCTGGCATAAGGTTTTGTAAGGCTGGCGGCAGGCCGCCTGCGACAAAGCTCTTGTGCGTAACTCGGCCCGGCCCGTCCTTGAGCCGGGTCAAGATGCTAGGCTCGTTGCGGTTTGCGGCGGGCTCTGAGAGATGGCGACGGCTCTCTATATCGTGATCCACAGCCAGGGGCAGTGGTGGGTGGACTTTGAGGGGCGGCCGCATGGGCCGCACCCGACACGCGAGGCGGCGGCGCTGGAGGCGCGCAGCCAAGCCCAGTTCATGGCGCATATGGACCGGCCGAGCGAGGTCCTCGTGCCGGACGGCAATGGCAAATACTGGGTGGTGTGGAACAGCCGGCATGCCGAGGCGGGGGTGCCGGAACGCGTCGGCGCCGCTTCGCGCAACGCGGCCTGAGGTCTGAGCGGCAGGCTTGGCTGCCGGTTCTGCCTGGCGCTCTGTCGCGGTGAACCGCTTGAGAGGCTCAGCGGGGACCTGGCGCGCCCAAGGGGAATCGAACCCCTGTTCCAGCCGTGAGAGGGCTGTGTCCTGACCGCTAGACGATGGGCGCGGCGTGAGGCTGCTCTAACAATGTTCGGAGCGGCCCGTCAATGCGCGGGTGGCGCGCCCAACGGGAGTCGAACCCGTCTTTGCACCTTGAAAGGGTGCCGTCCTAACCGATAGACGATGGGCGCTCCGGCGCCCGCGGTCTATAGAGAACCGACCCCCGCGGCGCAAGCCGTGATTTCGGCGCCCGGCCGATCTGCGTCAGCAGCCTGAAAAGGTCACGGGATGGCCCAGGCCACGCGGCCTTCGGCGCACGTCGATATGGATGAAGCCGCGCCCGGGATAGCAGCCGAGCCCGCCCACGAGCGGATCGCGATAAGCGTAGGCGATCAACCGCGATTTATCGACGCCGGGGATGAAGATATCGGCCGCCATGCACTTCATATGGTAGCTGTCGTCCCTGCCGCCCACATCGGCATTGTGCCAGGGGTCGCGATAACCCGAGCTCACCACGACGCGGCGGCGGAAGAAGCTTTCGATGCTCCAGATCGCGAGCCTGAGGTTGGGCGTGAAGCAGAAGGTGTCCACGCCCGAGTTGGCCACGTAAGTGCCGAAGTTCACGGGGTAGCCGGCGTAGAGGTCGCGAGGCGGGGAAAGCGCGCAACCGGCCAGCAGGCCGGCGCTGAGGAGCGTCAGTATCAGTCGTCGCATTGCCCGGTCCGAAGCACCGCCGCGGGAGGGCGGCGTTTCGGCGCAATCTTAGGCAATCACGGTGAAGCCGAGGCTAAGCGCCGTGGTGAACGGCCGGTTACCAGGTGCCAGTATTGGGCATGGATGCCCAGGGCTCGCGCGGCGGGAGAGTTCCGTTCTGAATGAGCTCGACCGAAATTCCGTCGGGCGAGCGCACGAAGGCCATGTGACCATCGCGTGGCGGGCGGTTGATCGTCACGCCCATGTCCTGGAGGTGCTGGCACAGCGCATAGATGTCGTCGGTGCGGTAGGCGAGGTGGCCGAAATTGCGTCCGCCGGTGTAAACCTCGGGGTCCCAGTTGTAGGTGAGCTCGATCTGCGCATCGTCGTCTCCTGGGGCAGCGAGGAACACCAGCGTGTAGCGGCCCTTTTCGTTCTCAGTGCGATGCACTTCGCGCAGCCCGAGGCCCTCGCAATAGAAGCGCTTGCTCTGCTCGATGTCGGTGACGCGCACCATGGTGTGAAGGTACTTCATCGTTGGCTCCCCCGGGGTCTCTCGTTGGCTCGCAACAGGCCGCTGCGATATCGGCGCAACAGTGCGATGAATTGCAGTGTGGGCGGACGAACAAAGTTGCAAGGACTCCTTAACTTTTGAATCTGAATCGGCCAAGGTGAGTCCCAATGACTGCGTACCCGGGGTTGCGTCCCGGCAAGTGCAAAGAGGCGTTGGGGGCATGGCGGCTAAACTTCCAGCCGGTGGCGACAAGCCCGGGATTCGTTCGCTTGATCAATCGGCGTCGGCCGACTCAGCTACGCACCTCGATGTCCTGGAGATCAGCGGATCGATCAAATGGTTCGATGTGGCCAAGGGGTTTGGCTTCATCGTGCCCGACGATGGCCGGCCTGACGTTCTGCTGCATGTGACCTGCCTCAGGCGCGACGGATACCAGACCGCCTATGAGGGCGCGCGGATCGTGGTGGAGGCGCTCAATCGTCCAGGGGGGCTGCAGGCGTTCCGCATCCTGTCCATGGACGAATCGACGGCGCGGCACCCCGCGCAGATGCCGGCGCCGCGCACGCATGTCACGGTCGAGCCCACCAGCAAGCTCGAGCGGCTCGAGGTCAAGTGGTTCAACCGCATCCGTGGCTTCGGATTTCTCTCGGCGGGGGAGGGCACGCCCGATGTCTTCGTGCATATGGAGACCCTCCGCCGGTTTGGCATCACCGAATTGCGGCCCGGGCAGTTCGTGCTGGTTCGGTACGGCACCGGCCCCAAAGGTCTGATGGTCGCCGAGATCCGCCCAGATGGCTGGGGCGACGCCCCTTCGTCGCACTAACCGGCTGATTTCATGACAATTTTAGGGTACCTGCGGACGGCATGCACGGTCGTCCGCGTGGCCCTGATGCTGTCGCTGATGGGCGTGACCGGCGCCTGCAGCGCCGACAGCCGGGCGGTTTTCCACACAGCAAAGGGCGATTTCGCCTTCACCGTCGAGATCGCCGATACCGATGCGGCGCGCGAACGCGGCCTCATGTTCCGGACTTCCCTGGCACCCGATGCTGGAATGCTGTTCGATTTTCACCAGGAGCAACTGGTCACGTTCTGGATGCAGAATACGCTCATCCCGCTCGATATGATCTTCATTGCCGCGGATGGGACGGTAAAGACCATTCACGTCAACGCCCGGCCGATGGACACCTCGACCATTCCATCGGAGGTGCCGGTGCGCTTCGTGATGGAGATTCCCGGGGGGCGGGCCAAGGAAATCGGCCTTGCGCCGGGCGACCGGTTCGAAAACGACCGGGTGGGTACGCCGAACTAGCCTGGCCGCCGTCACAGCCGGCTGAGCACCATGCAGTCGAAGATCGCCCAGAGATGGCAGATCGACCCGGCGACAACGAAGATGTGCCAAAGCACGTTCTGGAACCTCAGCCGTTCCCAAAGATGGAACACGATGCCGGCCGAATAAGTGATCCCGCCGGCGACCAGGAGCCAGAAGGTGACTGGCGGCAAGACGGTCGCCAGGGTCTGGAAGACGAGAACACCGCTCCAGCCGATGCCTAGGTAGAGCAGCAGCGCGAGCCGCCCGAAACGCTGCGGAACGATGAGCTTGAGGGCGATCCCGACCATGGCTGCGCCCCACACAAGAACGGTCAGGAGCTGTCCGTCGCGGGTTCCGCCGAGGACGGCAAGGAAAGGCGTATAGGTGCCTGCGATGAACAGGAAAATCGCCGCCTGATCGAGCCGCGCCATCACCTTCTTGAACTCCGATATCGGGGCGAGGTTGAAGGCCAGCGAGACGCACAGCACGGTAAGCAGCGTCACGAGATAGATGATGATCGCCGGCAGCTCCTGGCGGGCCGTACCGATGGCGGCAAAAACGACCAGAACGGTGCCCAGGCTGAGAGCAAAAGCGATGCCGATGCCGTGGACGATGCCGTCGGCGACCAGCTCGGCGATCGAAAACCGCCGGTTTCTGTGCCACCAGGGGCGAACTTCTGCGTATCGCGCGGCGACGTTCACCGTTTCCTCCTTGCCGTCAGGATGACAGCAACGGGCGGATTATGGCTTAACATGGGTCGCGATCTTGCCGTGTCGTGAACGATTGGAAAACCGGCCGCGCGCAGGCAAACCATTCCTTTAGGAGAATGCCATGGGCGAGCCGCTCTTGCCGATCGTTGCCGAAGTCTCGATTGCCGCGCCCGTCGAACATGTCTGGAGCGTCCTGGTCGGCGAAGCCACGGTGCCGCAGTGGCTGGGGGCCATGGATTACCGGCCTGAAGTCGGGGCGACCTTCTTCATGCAGCAGGACCCGGAGCGCAAGGCCAGGGGCGACACCGAAGGGTCGACCTGGTGCGAGATCACCCGGATGCAAAAGCCCCACAAATTCAACTTCTCCTGGTATGTGCCTGGAACACCTGAGACTTTGGTGCAGATCAGCCTGTTCACGGACGGGCCTCGGCAGACTTTCGTGCGTCTCATTCACGATGGCTGGGACGATTTCGAGCGCGAGGCGATCGAGGGCTTTTACAACGACATCGCGGCTGGCTGGAAAATGGCGGTGCTGCCGAACCTCAAGCGGCTGGCGGAGACCACTGCGTAAGGTCGAGCCGCCAGATATTGTGCGGCGAGACCGTGCCCTGCGGGTATTCCACATCGGCAGTGCCGATCAGGGTGAATCCGAGCTTTCGGCAGATTCCGTTGGAGGCGGCGTTGTCGGGGGTTGGGGTGGCGTAAACATAACCGTGCCGGGCGAGCGGCTGCAGGCGCGAGAGCATCGCCGCCGTCGCGGCCGTTCCGACGCCGCGGCCCTGCATGCGGGGAAGCAGCTCCCAACCAGCCTCGTAGACAGTCTCGCCGGCCTCCTCACGCTCCCAGTACACCACGGCGCCGACGGTCTCGCCCGCGCTTGCGACCTGCAGCACTTCGACTTCGCCGGGCTTGTGGTAGGTGAGATAGCGCGCGTGCCGCTCGAGCAATTTCTCTTCGCTCTCGGGCCCGCCGAGGTAGCGCTTCTCCTCAGGCGTGTTGAGGGAGCGAAGCAGAGCGAGACCGCTTTCGTCCCAAGGCAGCAGGGTGATGGCGGACGGTTCGATCATATCCCAAGCGGAACTGGCGACCCCGGCGTGACTCGAACACGCAACCACCTGCTTAGAAGGCAGGTGCTCTATCCGGTTGAGCTACGGGGTCGTCTGCCTCGCTTTAGCCGGTTCTCCGCCCCCCGTCACGCGCCGGGGAGGGGGGCTGTGCTTTCGCGCACGACGAGCTCGGATTTCAGCACCACACGCACCGGATCGGTCGGCGCGCGCGTGCCTTCGAGAATGTTGATCAGGGTCTCGGTCGCGATCCTTCCAATCTCTTCGCGCGGTTGGCGCATGGTGGTGAGGGCTGGCGCGTAGTTCTGCGACACCGAAATGTCGTCGAAGCCGATGACCGACACGTCCCGCGGGCATTCGACGCCATTGCGGCGCAGCGTGGCGATCAGACCGATAGCCATTTCGTCATTGGCTGAAAAGATGGCGGTAGGCATTTCCCTGCAGCGCAGGAAGTGCTCGGCCGCGGCATTGCCGCTCTGCATGGTATAGTCGCCCGGGACGATCCATTCGTCGCGGACCTCGAGGCGATGCTCGAACATGGCCTTGCGGAAACCGACCAGCCGCTCGTTCGGGAAGGTGTTGCGCGACGGGCCGGCAATATGGCCGATCTTGCGGTGCCCCATGTCAAAAAGGTGCTGCACTGCCCGCTCGGCCGCCTGGAGATTGTCGGTGATGACCGAGTTGATTCGCGGGTCGGGGAGTTCGTCATAGGCCGCGACCAGCGGCATCTCGTCGCCGGCCGTCCGATGGAGCTTGCGCGTGTCAAGGAAGCCATCGAACAGCAGCAGGCCGTCGGCGCGGTTCGAGCGAAAGTAATCCGACAGCCAGCGCACCGGGTCATCGCCGAGGCGGCCGGTGACCAGCACGCCATAGCCCCGCCGCGTGGCCACGGTCACCACCGCATCCAGGATCGTCGAATAGAACGGATTGCCGATTCCCGGCATCGCCGTGAGGATCGTCTTTGCCTTCTGCAGCCGCAGCGAGCGCGCGGCCTGGTTGAGCGTGTAGCCCGTTTCGAGCACGGCCGTCTGAACCCGTTCTCGCGTCGCCTCCGACACCCTCTCAGGCGACGACAATACCCGGCTCACGGTTGCAGCCGATACTCGGGCGTATCGTGCAACATCTTGAATTGTGGGGAGTTTTCTTGGGCTGTCCATGGGCCGACGGCGCCCCTCTCGCTGCCCTTCGGAATGCCTCTCTAATTCGATCTTGACAGGCGCGCAAGAAGTGTCTGAAACTTGTGAAATCGATTGCATTGACTTCAACGCAGGTTTTTGTAATCGATTTCATGTGGTCGGCGGGGGGCAGCTTCGGGAGGAGAAGTCCCGGGCCGGCCGCAGGGGCCGGGGGCATCCGCTTCCGGTCAACGTTGGGAGGACAACTCTATGAGGAAATTGTCGCTGGCGACCGTCATGGTCGCCACGCTGCTTGGCGGTACGTCCGCCTATGCCTACGACCTGAACGTGGTCCACTGGTGGACCTCGCCGGGCGAGTCCAAGGCCGTGAACGTGTTCGCGACCGAGTTTGACAACGACGGTCAGGACAAGTGGGTCGACGGCGCCATCGCTGACGGCGCCACCGCCCGCGCCGCGATCATGCAGCGCGTCCTGGGTGGCGACCCGCCGGGCGCCGCCCAGTTCAACCCGGGCCGTGAATACGAAGAGCTCATCAAGAACAACCTGCTGCTTGATCTGGCCGACGTCGCCAAGGAAGGCAACTGGGACCAGGTCATCCGTCCCAAGGGGATCGCCGAGGCCTGCCACCAGGGCGACCATTGGTGGTGCGTGCCGGTCAACATCCACTCCTGGAACTGGGCCTGGGTGTCGATCCCGGCGTTCAAGAAGGCCGGCCTCGAGGAGCCCAAGACCTGGGAGGAGTTCCTGGCGGACGCCCCCAAGCTCAAGGCGGCGGGTATCATTCCGTTCGCCGTGGGCGGCGACGGCGGCGGCTGGCAGATCAACGGCGCCTTCGGCGTGATCCAGACGGCCGAGCTCGGCCTTGCCGACCGCGAGAAACTGCTCAAGGACCACGACATGGACGTCGCCATGGGTCCCAAGATGACCAAGGCGCTCACCGAGTTCAAAGCGCTCAAGCAGTGGACCGACGACGGCTATGCCGCCCGCAACTGGAACGACACCACCGCGCTCGTCGAGCAGAACAAGGCGGCGCTCCAGATTATGGGCGACTGGGCCCGCGGCGAGTTCGGCGCGGCCGGACTCAAGCCGGGCGTGGACTATGACTGCCTGGCGCTGCCGACTTCCAGCCCGACGGTTTCGACCGACGGCGACGTGTTCGTGTTCCCCAAGCAGTCGGATCCCAACGCCGAAGCTGCCCAGAAGCGCCTTGCGGCGCTGATGATCAGCCCGCGCGTGCAGGCGCTGTTCAACAACGCCAAGGGCTCCATGCCGGTGCGCGACGACGTCGACATGTCGCTCGCCGACCCCTGCATGCTGCGCGGCCTGTCCATCATCAAGGACCCCGCCAACATCCAGGTTGCGGCCCAGCGGTGGCTGACCGAGGACACCAACAACCAGCTCAACGCGCTGATGACGCAGTTCTTCTCTGACGACTCCATGACTGTGCAGGAGGCCCAGCAGAAGTACGCCGACATCATCAAGAACGCGAACTAGGCGTTCCCGCTGGCGGGTGGCGCCAAACGCCACCCGCCGACATTTTTCCAGGTGAACCTCGGCCGGGGCGGCGGTAGGTTCCAGGGCAGGAACGGGGGAGTGTCCGGATGGCGGACGTAGCGGTCAGCGCCGCAAGCGTGGCAAGCACGCCGCGGCGACGTCGCAAGTTTCAGTTGGCGCCGATTGTTGCGACCCTGCCGATGATTATTGTCGGCATCACGGTCTTCTTCGTCGCGATCCTGTTCACAATCTACTGGTCCTTCACCGATTCCGGCATGTTCCCTGGCTGGAACTGGGTGGGGCTCAAGCAATACAACCTGTT
>DASZSH010000116.1:0-6224 GCA_035548755.1 Devosia sp. | reverse complement strand
AGCTTCGATCTCATCTATGCCCGGCCGCGCCAGACGCTGGCCGACTGGGAAGACGAGCTCAAGGAGGCGCTGTGGCTGAGCCAGGGCCACCTGTCGCTCTATCAGCTCACCATCGAGCGGGGTACGCGCTATTTCGACCTGTGGAGCGCCGGCAAGCTCGCAATGCCGGGCGAGGAGCTGAGCGCCGAGTTCTACGAGCTGACGCAGGATTTGACGCGCGCGGCAGGACTGCCGGCTTATGAGATTTCCAACCACGCGCGGCCGGGACAGGAGTCTGTCCACACTCTGCTTTACTGGCGCTATGGCGAATATGCCGGCATTGGACCGGGCGCGCATGGCCGGCTCATCATCGATGGCCACCGCCATGCGACCGCCACCGAGAAGCTGCCCTTCGAGTGGCAGAAGAAGGTGGCCGCCCGCGGCCACGGCATGGTGACCGATGACATCCTGACCTGGGAGGAGGAGGGGGACGAGCTGCTCGTCATGGGCCTGCGCCTGCGCGAGGGCATCGATCCTGTCCGCTTCGCCCGCCTGAGCGGCCGCGCCCTCGATCCGCGCCAGATCGCCGAGCTCCGCCAGATCGGCTTTGTCGAAACCCTGCCCAACGGCAATCTGCGGGTGACCGACAAGGGCTGGCCCGTGCTGGATGCGGTGGTGGCCGATCTTGCGGCCTAGAGTTTGGGCCCCTCCACCTGGCTCGCGGCCCCGCCCGCGATCTTCTTGATCACCAGCGCGTATTGGCTGCGGCCGTCCGCGAGGAAGCGGAACACGCCGTCGCGGCCATTGAAGCCGCCTGGGGCGGTGAGCAGCGTCTTGTCGTAGCGCGGGCTGGCGAGCGCCAGGCTCGCCGCGTTGGCGAGGATCACCGCGGTGTAGGCGACGGTGACCAGCGGGTGCGGCGTGCCGCCGAAACGCTGCTGGTATTGCGGCAGGATGGCGTTATACCCGGCGTCATCCACCGCTGGATAGATGGCGCCTTCGAAATAGGGCGTCGAAAGGATCGCTGGATCGCCGTTCCAGTCGGCCGATCCGACGATCTGTATGCCGCCCGGCGGCACCCTGGCCTCGCCCAGGAGCGCGGCGAAGCTCGGCGCGGTGGCCCGGTCGGGCAGGAACAGGGTATCGATCTGTCCGCTCAGCAGCGTCGGGGCGATCTGCTGCACCACCGAGCGCGCCTCCTCTTCGGACCCGAAATTGTACATGCCCACGATGCGCTCGCCCAGATCGGACGATGCCTGCTGGAAGGCGCTCTGCTGCAGCCGGCCGAAGGCGCTGTTGGGGAAGATGCCGGCCAGCGCCTGCCTGCCCTTGGATTTGACATAGCTCACCGAGCGGTGGAGCTCGCTCTCGGGCAGCACATTGAGCAGATAGACCCCTGGCTGGGCCGCGCCCGAATTGTTGGAAAAGCCGATGAGGCTGATGCCCGCCGAGCGCGCCACTGCGCCCGCCGAGGTCACCTGCTCGGCTTTGAGCGGCCCCAGTATCAGCGACGCCCCCTCGCTCGCCGCCTGGCTCGCGGCGGCGGCTGCGCCCTGCGCCGAGGGTCCAGTGTCCTTGATGACGAGCGTGATGTTGTCCTGCATGGACGGGTTGGCGGCGACGAAGTCCATGGCCAGCAGGGCTCCGTTCTGCATCGAGAGCGCCACCTGCGCGAGCGCCGGATCGCCCGTCAGCGGCAGGAGCAGCGCCACGCGCACCGGCCCGGAGCCGACGGTCTGGCCCTGCATCTGCGGTCCGGTCGGCGAGGCCGGCCCGCCGAAGCTGGGCAAGTTGAAATCGAAGCTGCTGCACCCCGACAGGGTGAGAAGCGATAGCCCGCCCATGAGGGCGCGCCGGCGTGTCAGTCCGGTCCTGATGATGTGTCTCGATCCCCGAACAATTCCACCCGCCGCCTCGTCCTATACAAAAGGGGCGGCCCTGCTTAAAGACTCAATGCCCTCAAACATGTGGGATGGTGCTCCTTTTGCACGCGCGCCGCTACGTCATCGCCGGCACCGCCTTCGAGGCGCCCGAACTTGCCCCCGGCCTCTACGTGGTCGCAACGCCGATCGGAAATCTCCGCGACATGACCTTGCGCGGCCTCGAAACGCTGGCCGCGGCCGACCTGATCTACTGCGAGGACACGCGTATGAGCGCAAGGCTCTGCGAGCATTTCGGCATCGCCACCCCGCGCCGGGCGCTGCATGAACACAACGAGCGGGCCCTGATCGCCCCCATCCTCGAGGATTTGCGGCGCGGCAGCCGCCTCGCCCTCATTTCCGATGCGGGGACGCCGCTCCTCAGCGATCCGGGGTTCCCGCTGGTGCGCGCCGCGCGAGAGGACGGCCTGCCCATCTTCGCCGTGCCGGGCGCGTCGGCCCTGCTGGGCGCCCTGGCGGTCGCGGGCCTCCCCACCGACGCCTTCAGCTTTCTGGGCTTCCTGCCGCCCCGCCCCGAAGCGCGCGACAGGGCGTTGCGGGCGCTCGCTGGCCGCGCCGAAACGCTGGTCTTTTACGAGTCGCCCCGCCGGCTCGGCGAAAGCCTGGGGGCCATGGCCAAGGTCTTTGGCGCCGAGCGCCTCGGCGTGGTGGCCCTCGAGCTCACCAAGAAGTTCGAGCGCGTGTTCCGCGCGCCCCTTGGCGATCTGGCCGGCCAGTTCGGCACGGCCGAAACGCGCGGAGAAGCGGTGGTGCTTGTCGCTGGCGCGCCCCCTCCGGCCGCCGACCCCGCGTTATGGCGCGCCGCGCTCGAGGAGGCGATGATCGACCAGCCGCTGCGGGCCGCCGTCGACGAGATCGCCCTCCGCTTCGGCCTCAAGCGCAAGGACGTGTACGATGCCGCCCTCGCCCTCAAGGCCGACGAGTAGGAGGCCCGCCCCGTTCCGGCGCTTTGCCGAGAACGCCGGCCGGCGCGGCGAGGCGTTCGCCGCCCTGCTGCTGCAGCTCAAGGGCTATCGCATTCTCGCGCGCCGGCTGAAGACGCCGGTGGGGGAGCTCGATCTGATCGTCCGGCGCGGCCGGGTCACGGTGTTCGTCGAGGTCAAGCAGCGCAGCTTCTCGCACCAGGAGGGCGAGGCGCTCGCAGCCGTCAACCGCCGCCGCATGCTGCGCGCCGCGCAGTACTGGCTGATCCGCCATCCCGACCTGGCGCAGCAGGATCTGCGCTTCGACGTGATTTTCCTTGCGCCGTTCGCGCTTCCCCGGCACATCGTCAACGCCTTCGATGCCACCGGATTTGCCTGAATGAGCCTTAGCGTCGCCGTGCAAATGGACCCCATCGCCTCGATCAACCCGGCAGGGGATTCGACATTCGCCCTGATGCTCGAGGCTCAGGCCCGCGGGCACCGGCTCGACTACTACACGGTGGGCACGCTGGGGCTGCGCGACAATGTGCTGAGCGCGGAAGTCGCCCCGGTCACGGTATTCGACAAGCCCAAGGGCGAACATTTCGCGCTAGGCGAGCCCCGCCGTGCCGACCTTGCCGGCTACGACGTGCTGCTCATGCGGCAGGACCCCCCGTTCGACATGAACTATACCACCATCACCCACATGCTCGAGCGCATCCACCCAAGGACCTATGTGGTCAATCCGCCCGCGGCGGTGCGCAACGCGCCCGAAAAGATCCTCGTGACCGAGTTTCCCGAGCTGATGCCGCCCACTCTGGTGACGCGCGACCGCCGGCTCATCCAGGACTTCCGCCGCGAGCACGGCAACATCATCATCAAGCCGCTCTACGGCAATGGCGGGGCCGGCGTGTTCCTCATCGAGGAGGGCAGCCACAACCTTGTGAGCCTGCTCGAGCTGTTCGAGACCGCGTTCCGCGAGCCCTTCATGGTGCAGCGCTACCTTCCCCAAGTGCGCCGCGGCGACAAGCGCATCATCATCGTCGATGGCGAGGCGGTAGCGGGCCTCAACCGCATTCCCTCCGAAGGCGAGGCGCGTTCCAACATGCATGTGGGCGGCCGCCCCGAGCTTTCCCCGCTCACCGAGCGGGAGCGGGAAATCTGCGCCCGGATCGGGCCCAGGCTCCGGGAGCTCGACATGATCTTTGTGGGCATCGACGTGATCGGCGGCTATCTCACCGAGATCAACGTCACCTCGCCCACCGGCATCCGCGAGATCAAGCGCTTCGGCGGCCCCGACATCGCCCCCATGATCTGGGACGCGATCGAAAAGCGCGTATCGTAGACGGCATGGACCGGTGCCACGCTGGGCCTGCACAGGTGTGCTCGACCCGGCTTGGCTAGTACCGGATGGGCTCTATGGCCATTCGCTTGAGGTTCTCAAGTGCATCGATGTCCGACGCGGCGAGGATCGACGTCGACCTGACAGTTGGCCAGTCGAGCCGGCCGGTTTCGCTCAGACCGACTGTGGCCTGGTATTGCTCGATAGCTTGCTTGGCTGCGTCAGAGTAGAGCAGGCTTTCGCTATCGGCCGACGACCAGTATGCCGGGACGGAAGGCAGTCCGCCCTCCGACAGGTCTTGCTCGATCGTCCCATGAGTAATGCCGTCAAGTCCGCTTGAGAGCGCGAGCACCTTGAAGTACTTGGCTTGAGTGGTGCGGCCCTGTTTGGTCAACGCGATGCTCATCTCGTTGCTCACATAGCTAAGCGATCCAAAGTCACCGTCGTCCGCCAAGGATTTGAGAACCTCAACGCCAGGTTTGAGGGTGGGGTCTTGGTTGAGCCAATCAAGTCCCTGTTCCGAATCGCTCGCCAGGGCATAGGCGACCACCGCAGTCTTGAACGGTGTGCCTCCGGGGATATTTGGCCCAAAGTGGAATGCAAAATCCTGTCCCGTATAGCAGGGTCGCCAGTCATCGCCGACAAAGGTCCACAACGACTTGCTCACGGGGACGACCGTAAAACTGACGGTCAGGGCGCAATGGTCTTCGTTGAACGTGAACTGCGAAATGGCCTTGGCACTGATCCTGACAGTCTTGTCTCCTTCGCGTCGCCAAGTCTCAAACGGTACGGGGCCGCCAGACCCATCAGTAGCGGTAAAGACGATCGTCGTCGGCTTGGACGCTTCATCGCCTGCCCCGAAAGCCGATTGGCATGACACGATTGATGCGACGATGAGAAGGATCGAAAGTTTCAAGTGTTCGCTCCTAGGCTTGCTCCCGAGGCGCAGCCGCCGGGCGTCTGGCGGACGCAGAGGCGATGAGCACGATCCAGCCTCCAAAGATGAGGATTGAGGCAGCGCCACCGATCAGGAGAATCGAGAAATAGTTTCGGAACACAAATCCGTAGAAGGAGAAGCCCTCGGTGAGGTCTGGGGCAAGCGTGGTGGTGTCGGGCACGCGCAAGAACACCGCTGGGCGAACTGCGGGGCTTGCCAGTCCGGCGATCATTGTCAGTTCGGCGCCCGCGGGTATCATCGGGGAAAACGAGTACAGTGTCTTGTTGACAGTCTTGTCCTCAGTCGCCGGAGTGAGATCAATCGCCCAGGGCGGAAGCATCTGGCGAGCCGCAATCTCATTATGAGTGGCGGGCCGTTCGTCGGTCATGCAGGGTTGGCTGTTAGGGCACGTCAGCTCCACCGCAATATTCTTAAAGGGAGCCTCGACAGAGTCGTTGCGCAGTGTAAGCCGTAGATACGGTGCGTCCCCATTCGTGACGACCTCTGAGGAATAGGTCAGAAGTAAATGTTTTCGGCCCTCGCTCACCGCGTTGGTGAGAAACCACCCCAAAACCGATACCATCAGGATAAAGGCGTAGGGCGCCTTATCGCTTGAGAAAATATCCATCAGACGCCCCCGCGTCATAACGCATAAAAACATAGTAAAAAGTGTCATTAGTCTTACCGCAAATCACCGGCCACCGCCAGCCTCTACAGTAAGGCCTATTGCTTGGCTGTGACGCTATTGAAAGTCACTCCCCGAGCCGCGATTTGAGCGTTGCCGTGACGTCGTCGCCGATCCGGTACGAGAAGGATTTGATCGAGCCGAGGTCTTTGCTGAGGGTGCAGGTATAGGCGAGCGCGCGCCACTTGCCGTCCGAGCGGAACGCCCCGCCGGTGACGGTGAAGGTGCTGCCGTCCGCGACCGGTGCCGCGAGTGCGTCGGCGATCACCGCGTCCGGGGCAAAGCCGCGCCCGGCACTGCCAAGCTGGCCGACCGCTTCGATGTTGCAGGTCTGGACCAGCCGCTTGTCGGGCGGCAGCGTCTTGATCGCCTCGCGCGCCCGCGCCATGGCCGGGGCATCGAGCATCGCCTTGAGATAGAAGTGCCTGGCGACATGCAG
>DASZSH010000115.1:0-8451 GCA_035548755.1 Devosia sp. | reverse complement strand
GATCGGGAACTTCACCCAGATCGTGTCGCTCTCATAGTCCTGATACTCAATCTCGGCTTCGGCCAGCGCCGTGCGCTCGACCACGCTCCACATCACCGGCTTGCTGCCACGATAGAGCTGGCCCGATGCCGCGATCTTCATCAGCTCGCGCGCAATCTGCGCCTCCGCGTCGAAGCTCATCGTCAGGTAGGGGTTGGCCCAGTCGCCCAGCACGCCCAGCCGCTTGAACTCCTCGCGCTGCGTGTCCACCCAGTATTGCGCGAAAGTCCGGCACTCGGCCCTGAACTCGTTGATCGGAACCTCGTTCTTGTCCTTGCCCTTGGCGCGGTACTGTTCCTCGATCTTCCACTCGATCGGCAGCCCGTGGCAGTCCCAGCCCGGCACATAGGCCGAGTTGTAGCCCAGCATCGATTTCGACCGGCTGACCAGATCCTTGAGAATCTTGTTGAGCGCATGCCCGATATGGATATTGCCGTTGGCATAGGGCGGGCCGTCATGCAGCGTGAACAACGGCCGCCCCGCCGCCTGGCGCCGCTGCATGGCGTAAATGTCCATCTCCTCCCAGCGCTTGAGCCAGATCGGCTCGCGCTCGGGCAGCCCGGCGCGCATGGGGAAATTGGTCTCGGGCAGGAACAGGGTCGCGGAATAGTCCGTCTCGGCCGCGGCCTTTTGCGTATCGTTCATGGAATTCGGGCGTCTGGTGCGTGAGGGCGGCCTTTTAGCAACACAACCCCGCCGGTGCCAGCGTTTTGGCTTGGTTCGCCGATCCGGCCGGCCCAGACTGGGTTCGCTTCCCCTACGCGAAAAACCCCAGCGTCCGATCGAGTTCGCTCAGCGGACCGCATTCGCCCAGCAGCGTGCGGGCCTTGCGGCTGTCGCGCCCGATGGCGGCGATCAGCTCGTCGAGGCCCTTATAGACTTCCTGCCCGCGGATATGGCCCACCAGCGAAATCTCGAGGTGTCGCCCGTAAATCTCGGAATCGAAGTCGAACAGAAAGGTCTCGAATGGCGGCAGCTCATTGTTGAACATCGGCTTGCCGTAGCTCGCAACCCCATCCATCAGCTTCTCTCCCAGCCGCGCGCGCACCGCATAGACCCCCTGCGCTAGCCCGAAGGTGGAGCTGGTCGCGATGTTCGCCGTGGGGAAGCCGAGCAGCCGGCCGCGCTGGTCGCCCTTCACCACCTCCCCCCCGAAGAACCAGTGATAGCCGAGCAGGCTGTTGGCGAGCGCCACGTCCCCGTCGGTCAGCGCCTTGCGGATACGCGAGGACGAGACGGCCTCCTGTCCCTCGGGCAGCAGGTCAAGGATATCGACCGAAAACCCGTGCACGCTCCCCGAAACGCGCAGGAAGTCGGGCGTGCCGCGTCGGTTGTGGCCGAAATGGAAATCGGCCCCGACGACGACGCCTGAGACCCGCAGCGCCTTCACCAGGAACCGCGACACGAAGTCCTCGGCCTCGACCATTGACAGGTCGCGGCTGAACGGCATCAGCACGATGCCGTCGAGCCCCAGCGCTGCGCACAAACGCGCCTTGGCATCCGGGGGCGTGAGCCGGAACATGAAGGGGGCCGGCGCAAAGACGTCGCGCGGATGCGGCTCGAAGGTCAGCATGACGGCGGGCACGTTGCGCGCTTTCGCCTGCGCCTTGAGTCGCGCCAGCACGCTCTGATGCCCGCGATGCACTCCGTCGAACGAGCCGATCGCCACCATCGCGCCCTTGAGGGGGGCGGGCACATTGTCGAGTCCGTCGAGGCGGTAGAAGCTGGTCAAGGCGCGGCCCTCATGGTTCGCCGGGCTATATCGCAACCCGTCGCCTACCACGCAAGGCGGGGCATGAAGCCCACCAGCCGCGCTCCGCTCGGCGCCACGAGCTCCCGCACGGCCTCCGGATCGGGCGAACCGAACGCATCCAGCTCGGCCGCGTGGATCGAGCCGGTGATGAACAGCAGGTCGAGCCCGGCATTGGCCGCCCCGATCGCATCGGTGCGCACGCTGTCGCCGATGGCGAGGATGCGCCGGCGATCGAGGGTGCGGCCGGCCGCGCCCTCGGCCAGGCGAAGCGCCTCGTCGTAGATCTGCCGGTACGGCTTGCCGGCCATGCGGATCAGCCCGCCATGCGCCTCGTAGAGATCGGCGAGCGCGCCGCCGCAATAGATGATGCGGCCGCCATGCTCGACGACCCGGTCGGGGTTGGCGCAGATGAGCGGCAGCTTCCGCCTGAGCCAGAGCGCGATGCGCTTTTCATACATGTCCGGCGTGTCGTCGTCGGTGTCGAGATCCGTGACAACCACGACCTCCGCCTCCTCGGCCGGACCTCGGATCACGCCCAGGCCCTCATAAAGCGAATCGTCGATTGTCGGCGGCCCGACATGGTGAATGACGCGTCCGCGATAGGCGGCGATCATCTCGCGCGTCACATCGCCCGACGAGACGATGCCGTCATAGCAGTCGCGCGGAACACCGAGCTGGTCGAGCAGCAGACGGATCGCCTCGGCCGCCCGGGGAGCATTCGTGATGAGAACGACGCGGCCGCCGCCGCCCCGGAAGCGCCGCAACGCGTCGACAGCGCCCTGATGGGCGGCAACTCCGTTGTGAATGACGCCCCAGACGTCGGAAAGGACCGCGTCGTAATTCGGGGCGAGAGCCGAGAGACCGTTCATGCCGCCGGCCTTATCGGCTCATGGCGGCCCAAATGCAAAGCCTAGTGTCTCGCCCGGGCCACTGTCTGCGGTCGCTCGATCTGCAGATCGGGCCGAACCGGACCGGGTCCCGCGATGTGGGGGCCCTGCGCCAGCGTCACGCCATCCTCAAACAGGCGCAGGAGCTGCTGCTCATCGATAATGCCGGTCGCCACCAGCTCGATCCCGAACCGGCGGCCGTAGGAGGCGACATCCGAGGCATGGAAATCGGTGAACTTCTCGGGCTGCCGCAGGAATCTGGTGGCATCGACCCGCACCGTCCTGAAGCCCAGGCCTTGAAGCTCCGCATAGTCGACCCGGAGCGAGCTGGCCGCGCACAGCGACAGCGCCACGCCCATCTTTGCGATCGCCGCGAGGGAAGCTTTCTCCTTGGCGTTCAGGGCCTTGAATTCCGCCTGCTCGATGCTGAACAGCAGCGACCCCACGATCGCCCGGTTGGCATCCAGCGCGGCAAGAATGAGCTCGACCGCCTTGGCGCTCCCCAGCGTGGCGCGCGACACCGGCACGAACAGAGTGATCGGCGCGCCGGCGGTGCGGGAGCGGCGCGCGACGATAACGGCCTCGTCCATGCCTTCCGACTCGATGCGCGCCACGATCTCCTCCCCGCCATGGCGCGGCATGAAATCGGGCCGGTCGGCAAAGCCCCCATCCTCCATCGCCAGGCGCGGCACGAGATCGTAACCAAAGGTCTTGCGTTGGGGCAGCGTGACGATCGGCTCGATGTGGAACACCAGCCGGTGCTCCTCGATCGCCTGTCTCAAGAGCTCGAGGGGGATCACCGGCTCGGGCATGATGTCCGGATCGGGCTCCGGCGCCGGCGCAGTCTTGTCGTCCTCGGCGAGGCGTCGGCGTTCTTCGAGCTCGGCGACCGTTTCGGTCACCTGCTTGACCACCGTGCCCAGCACGGCCAGATCCGACTCGATCGCATCGAGCCTTGGCCCGGGGCGCACATCGGTCAGCGCATTGAGGCGTTGGCTGAGGACCGACCCGGCCTGCGCATCGGTCGACAGGAGCCGCGAGAGCTCTTCGACGGCCTTTTCGAGTCGCGCCTCGGCGCGTCGGCGCAGCTGCCGCTCGACCAGCAGAATCGCGAGGCAGCCGAAGGCGATTGCGGTAACCGCCGCCTCGATCGGCGTGAACGTAAACCCGAAATACGCGGCCGCGGCGACACCCAAGGCGGCCAGCGCAATGAACAGATAAACCAGGCCCTGCACTATTGCCCCGTTCCGTCCAGACTTCAGTATGACCGACGCTGTCCCCGCGACCACCATAAGGTGCGCCGGTCCGGCCTCAAAACGGATTATTTACCCTGAGCATCAACAATCGCCATCGACGAAGCGAGACGACCAGAGGCCCGACTCCATGGCGGAAGCGAGCATTGCGGAAACTGTCGCACCTGCACGGCTGCTGCTCATCGAGACGCGGGAGTTGACCGACTCCCTGGCAGCCCCGCTGGCCGTCGAACTGGCCGCCGCGCCGGTGATCGTCCAGGTCGCGACCGGCCGCCAGGCCGTCGAGTTGCTGCGCGGTTCCCAGTTCGATCTCATCGCGGCCGCTGCCGAATCGCTGGGCGATCTGTCGGCCGACCTCGACGATCGCATCGCCCGCCTCGCCCGGGCGGCAACCGGCGCGCTCATCCTGTTGCTTGCCACCGATCCGTCGATCTCGGCGGCCCTGGCTGCCATGCGCGCCGGCGCGCACGACTGTATCGGCAACACCGAGGACCCTGTAGCCATCGCCAGGCGGCTCTGCGGGCTGGCCAGGCGCCACGGCAAGGCCCATCTTCTGGCAGGCGCCGAAAACGCCCAGGCCGACCCCGGACCCGCCCCGTCGATTCCCGTCATGCGCGACCTGGTGCTTCCCATGTGGCGACAGGAGCAGCGCATCATCGAGGACGCCATCCAGAGTTTTGCGGGAAACATCGCCTTGGCGGCCGCCGCGCTCGAACTCAGCCCTTCAACGATATATCGCAAGCGCCAGGCCTGGGCCGAAATGCAGGCGAAGCGGGCCTGATTTCCGCGTCGGCGTCGCCAGGCCGGATATAACGGCGCTCTAGGCTCGCCAGGTGATTGCCCGGCTGACGGCGTAGTTGAACACCACGCTCATGAGGGCCCCGGTGATGCCGGCGAAGTAGGCCGACTTGTCGAGCTGGAAGATCCAGCTGGCGACTGAAACGTTGGCGATCGCCCCGATCGAGCAGATCACGTAGAAGCTGAGCAGTCCCGCGACGAAGCGCCAGCCCTTGAGCTTCTTGTCGGCGAAAGTGAACTCGTTGTTGAGAATGAAGTTGGTCGTCATCGACACCAGCGTCGCCACCACCTGTGCGTTGACGAAGTTGAAGGCCGTGACATTGAGCACCGCCCACAGCGTCAGCATGTGAACGACAATGCCGATGGCTCCCACGGCGCCGAACAGCAGAAAGCTCGTGGGAAGGATGCCGCCTGTCATCTTGGACACCACCAGCCCCAGGAACTGCACGACAACCAGCGGGCTCATCTTGCTTTCGCCGGCGTGACGCTGGCGGAAGGTGTACGGCACCTCGCCGATCCTGAGCTCCCGGCCCTGATGCCGCCGGATCCGGCTTGCCGAGACCACGATATCGAGCAGGATTTTGAAACCCTCGTTGGAAAGCAGGCCCGCAACCTCGTCGAACACCTCGCGCCGCATCAGGAAAAAGCCGCTCATGGGGTCGGACAGCGACTTTCCGGTCACCAGATGCGACAGCTGGGTTGCGAACCGGCTGCCTGCCTCGCGCGTCTTGCTCAGCCCTTCGCCCACCTGGCCGTCGCCGGCATAGCGGGTCCCCACCACGATATCGTCGCCGCTGAGCGCCTTCTCGAGCATCTGGGGCAGGATGCGCTCGTCATGCTGGTGGTCGGCGTCGATCACCGCGAAATAGGGCGAAGCGCTCGCCGAAATCCCCTCGATCACGGCCGAGCTCAGCCCTCGCCGGCCGATCCGGTGGATGCAGCGCACATTGGCATGTCGCCGCGCCATCTCCTTGACCAGGCCGGCCGTCCCGTCCGGGGAATTGTCGTCGACCACGATGAACTCGAACGGGATGTCGCCCAGCGCCGCAGTGACCTTGTCATAGAGCGGGGCGATGTTCTCGCGTTCGTTATAGCTTGGAACGATCACCGTAAGCTGCGGCGAGTTCCAGATCTGGGTCGTCGCCAGGCCCTTGGGGTCGAGTTCGATGGTCACGTTGGTCTTCCGGCTCCGCAGGGATCGGGGCCCAATATCGCCCGCGCGAAACAATCCGCAAGTCGCCGATGCGTTCCGCCTAGCGCGCCCCACAGGTCAAAGCGTTGCTTGACTCGCTTCCGGCCCGCTCCTATATCCCCCGCCAACTGTTAGCACTCCCCCGGATCGAGTGCTAAGAGGGCGAATTTCTGAAGGATTTCCAGAGGAGACATCATGGCATTCCGTCCCCTGCACGACCGCGTGGTCGTCCGGCGTGTCGACAGCGAGGAGAAAACCGCTGGCGGCATCATCATTCCCGACACCGCCAAGGAAAAGCCCTCCGAGGGCATCATCGAGGCCGTCGGCCCCGGCGCCCGCGACGAGTCCGGCAAGATCCAGCCGCTCGATGTCAAGGTCGGCGACCGCATCCTCTTCGGCAAGTGGAGCGGAACCGAGGTCAAGCTCGACGGCAAGGACCTCCTGATCATGAAAGAAACCGACATCATGGGCGTGATCGGCTGATCGCCGGCCCCCACCGATCGTCCAATTTGAGGAGCGCCTCCAATGGCAGCCAAAGACGTGAAATTCTCCACCGACGCCCGTGACAAGATGGTCCGCGGCGTCAACATCCTCGCCAACGCCGTCAAGGTCACCCTTGGGCCCAAGGGCCGCAACGTGGTGATCGACAAATCCTTCGGCGCCCCGCGCATCACCAAGGACGGCGTCACCGTCGCCAAGGAAGTCGAGCTCGAGGACAAGTTCGAGAACATGGGCGCCCAGATGGTGCGCTCGGTCGCCTCCAAGACCAATGACGTCGCCGGCGACGGCACCACCACCGCCACCGTCCTTGCCCAGGCCATCGTCAACGAGGGCATCAAGCTCGTTGCCGCCGGCATGAACCCCATGGACATCAAGCGCGGCATCGATCTGGCCGTGACCGAGGTCGTCGACAACCTGGCCAAGGCCAAAAAGACCATCTCCTCCAACTCCGAGGTCGCCCAGGTGGGCACCATTTCCGCCAATGGCGAGAAGTCGGTGGGCGAGATGATCGCCAACGCCATGCAGAAGGTCGGCAATGAGGGCGTCATCACCGTCGAGGAAGCCAAGACCACCGAGACCGAGCTCGATGTGGTCGAGGGCATGCAGTTCGACCGCGGCTACCTCAGCGCCTACTTCGTGACCAATCCCGACAAGATGACGGCCGTCCTCGAGGAGCCCTATATCCTGCTGCACGAGAAGAAGCTGTCCAACCTCCAGGCCATGCTGCCCATCCTCGAGGCCGTGGTGCAGACCCAGCGTCCGCTCCTCATCGTCGCCGAGGACATCGAAGGCGAGGCGCTCGCCACCCTCGTGGTCAACCGCCTGCGCGGCGGGCTCAAGGTCGCGGCCGTCAAGGCCCCCGGCTTCGGCGATCGCCGCAAGGCCATGCTCGAGGACATCGCCATCCTCACCGGCGGCCAGGTGATCTCGGAAGATCTCGGCATCAAGCTTGAGAATGTCGGGCTCGACATGCTCGGCACCGCCAAGCGCGTGGAGATCGCCAAGGAGACCACCACCATCGTCGATGGCGCCGGCTCCAAGGCCGACATCGAGGGCCGCGTCGCCCAGATCAAGCAGCAGATCGAGGAGACCACCTCCGATTACGACAAGGAGAAGCTGCAGGAGCGGCTCGCCAAGCTCGCTGGCGGCGTGGCCGTGATCAAGGTCGGCGGCGCCACCGAGGTCGAGGTCAAGGAAAAGAAGGACCGCGTCGACGACGCGCTCAACGCCACCCGCGCTGCGGTTGAAGAGGGCATCGTGCCCGGCGGCGGCGTCGCCCTGCTCCGCGCCGCGGCCGCGCTCAAGGCCAAGGGCGAGAACTCCGACCAGCAGGCCGGCATCAACCTCGTCAAGCGCGCCCTGCAGGAGCCCGTTCGCCAGATCGCCCAGAACGCGGGCGACGAGGGTTCGGTCGTGGTCGGCAAGATCCTCGAAAACGCCAACCCGAACTTCGGCTACAACGCCCAGACCGGCGAGTATGGCGACCTGATCCAGCTCGGCATCGTCGATCCCGTCAAGGTTGTGCGCACCGCGCTGCAGGACGCAGCCTCGGTCGCCTCCCTGCTCATCACCACCGAGGCGATGATCGCCGAGATGCCCAAGGAACCGGCCCCCGCAATGCCCGGCGGCGGCGGCATGGGCGGCGGCATGGGCGGCATGGACTTCTGAGTCTGGACATCCCAGTCGCGGACTTCGCGGACGGCGCGGCGGGCAACCGCCGCGCCGTTTGCTTGCCCGCCGCCCGCGGCCTCGACTCCCTCCCCGCCATGCGCGACAATCGGGCTGAACCGGAAAGGAAGCCCAAATGCCAGCGCCCGATGCCGCCTCAGCCCTTGCATCCGCCCTCGTGGCTCTCTTGCCTGTCGCTGCCCTCGCCGTGTCCCCCGCTCTCGCTGCGCCGCCCGCCTATCTGGATGACCGTTCTACTCCAGAGGCGGTGATCGCCTCCTTCTACAACGCCATCAACCGGCAGGAATACGCCCGCGCCTGGTCGTATTACGAGGATGGCGAAGGCGTGCCCGCCTTCGA
>DASZSH010000114.1:0-18878 GCA_035548755.1 Devosia sp. | reverse complement strand
CCCGACCGGCACGCCGGCGTCGCGCAGCAGGGCCAGCGTGCTCTGCACGACGGGCAGATTGACAAGGCCGGCATCGGTGACGAGCAGGGGCCTGGCGATCCCGGCGGCCCGGAGCGCCTCGGGCAGCTCCTTGATACGGCCGGCGCCGAAGCGCACGGAAGTGGGGTAATTCCAGTTGGCGCGGAGGGCCATGGGTCACACGATCCTGAGGTGGTAGGATTTGGGCTGGGTGAGGTTGTGGTAGCCGATCTCGCTCAAAGCGCCGCCCTTGCCGGTGTCTTTCACGCCGGTCCAGACCAGAGCGGGATCGAGATAATCGCAGCGATTGGCGTAGACGGTGCCGGTTTCGACGCGGGCGCCGATCCGCGCCACGGCGTCGAGATCCTGGCTCCAGATCGAGGCGGTGAGGCCATAGGGGCTGTCGTTCATGAGGGTGACGGCCTCCTCGTCGTCGGCAACCTTCATGATGCCCACGACGGGGCCGAAGCTCTCCTCGCGCATCACGGCCATCTGGTGGTTGACGCCGGTGAGCACTTCCGGGGCGAGATAGGGCGAGCCGGGGCGGTCGCCCTCGTATTTCGTATTGAGATGGCGTCTGGCGCCCTTGCGCAGGGCCTCGGCCGTCTGCTCGCGCACGAGATCGGCGAATTTGGGCTGCGCCATCGGGCCGACAACCGTCGCCGGATCGAGCGGATTGCCCAGCGTCCAGCCCCGGGCCGTCTCGATGAAGCCCTCGACGAACCTGTCGTAGATGTCGGCGTGAACATAGATGCGCTCGACGCCGCAGCAGGACTGGCCGGAGTTGAAGAAGGAGCCGTCGACAAGATTTTCGACGGCATGATCGAGCCGGGCATCGGCGCGGACATAGGCGGGATCCTTGCCGCCGAGCTCGAGGCCGAGCGTGGCGAAGGTGCCGGCGGCGGCGCGCTCGATGCGGCGGCCGCCCTCGACCGAGCCGGTGAAGTTGATGTGATCGATCTCGCCCGAAGCGATGAGCTTTTCGGTATCGGCGTGGTTGAGAACGAGATTCTGGAAAAGGCCGTCGGGAAGGCCGGCGGCCTTCATGGCTTCGGCGAAGCGTTCGCCCACCAGCAGGGTCTGGCTGGCATGCTTGAGGATCACGGCGTTGCCGGCCATGAGCGCGGGCACGATGGAATTGACGGCGGTGAGGAAGGGATAGTTCCAGGGGGCGATCACCATCACGGCGCCGAGCGGCTCGCGCGCGATCCAGCGGCGGAAGCCCGGCTTGTCGGGCCGCATGGAGGGCGCAAGGCTCTCCTCGGCGATGGCGATCATGTGGCGGGCGCGTTCCTCGACGCCGCGGCGCTCGCCGCCATAGCGCACCGGGCGGCCCATCTGCCAGGCGAGCTCGGGCACGATCTCGTCGTTCTTGCCGAGCAGGGCATCGACAAAGTGATCGAGGAATTTGGCGCGCTCGCGCACGGTGACTTCCGCCCAGGCGCGGCGGGCGATCTTGGCGCGGGAGACGGCCGCCTCGATCTCGGCCGGAGTGGCGACCGGACGCTCGGCATAGACGCGCCCATCGACGGGGGAAATGATCTTGACCGTTTCGGGCATGGACGTCCTTGGGTTCAGCAGGCGAGGGCGCGGACGTGGCCGGCACTTGCGTAGTCGAGAATGGCCTCGTCGCGTGTGACGAGCATAAGGTCAAGTGCCCGCGCAGTCGCGATCAAGATGCGATCGGCCGGATCTCGATGCAGCCCGCCTGGCAGGAACGATGAATCGATCAGGATGCTGGGCGTCAATGCCTCGACCCTCACGCCGGGCGTCGCCAGTACATCGGCAAAGATCGCTGCGGGCGACTGGGCTGCCGGCAGCTTGCCTTTGGCGCTCAGCAGGCCCAGTTCCCAGGCAGAAATCGGCGATACGCCGACGCTCTGAGCGGCCATCGCCGCCTCCTTCATCGCCGCCCTTGCTTCTGGCCTGATCGGTTCGTCCAAGGCCATCCAGATAATCGCACAGGTGTCGAGCAAGAGCCTAGCGGTCAAGTTTCTCGTCCGCGTCGAAGGCCGGGCGCGTATAGTCGTAGCCGGGCAGGAGTTTGACCTTGCCTTTCCAGATGCCGAAGAGAGGGTGGTCGCGATCCGCCGGGGGCCTCGCGTGCGGCTTTTCGCCAGTGGCGAGCTGCGCCTGCGGTGACTCTGCAAATCCCGTTCCGGACACTTTGCGGGGTCGATCGGGCGGAGAATAGCGTTCGGGCCACCCCTTGAGGGTGAAGGTGACCATCTGGCCGGTGAGATCGACCCCCGACGTCTCATATCCCGCGCGCATCCAGGCCCTGGCCTGGCTGTGGCCGTTCGGGCTGTTGCTCCACCACTCCTGCCGCCTGCGCGCCGATAGCGGCAGGCGAGCGTCCAGGACCGCCTCGATCTCGGCAAAACTCATTGTCACCCGTCCGTGCCCGTTGAACAGCAGGTGCTCGAAAAGCGGGTGATATTTCGTGCCTTCGGTATCGAACACCCCGGGAAACTAAAGCAGGGCACCGGCTGGGTCAAGCAAATAGGAAGTTACTAACTACGCTCGAAGCCGCGCTGCAGCTCCCAGTCGGTGACGCGGCGGTCGTATTCGAACTGCTCCCATTCGGCGGTGTGAACATAATGGTCGATGACCTTCTGGCCGAAGGCCTCGGCGAGCATCTTCGACTTGCGCATGGCGGCGGTGGCATCGCGCAGCGTCTTGGCGACCTCGCGCAGGCGCTTGCCGGAATAGGCATCGCCGGTGAAGGCCGGTTCGAGCGTCATGCCCTCCTCGATGCCCTTGAGGCCGGCGGCGATGAGGGCGGCGAAGGCGAGATAGGGGTTGAGATCGGCGCCGCCGATGCGGCACTCGACCCGTATAGCCTTGGTGTTCTCGCCGCACAGGCGAAAGCCGGCGGTGCGGTTGTCGCGGCTCCAGATGGCCTTGGTCGGGGCGAAGGTGCCGACCTGGAAGCGCTTGTAGGAGTTGATGTAGGGGGCGAGGAACCAGGTGATGTCGCCGGCATAGGCGAGCAGGCCCGCCATGTAGGACTTCATGGTGGCGCTCATGCCGAGCGGATCCTTGCCGTCCACGAAGACGTTGCGGCCGGCCCTGGCCAGCGACATGTGGATGTGGCTCGATGAGCCGGCGAGGCCATAGTTCCACTTGGCCATGAAGGTGACGGCCTTGCCCTGGGCGTGGGCGATCTCCCGGGTGGCGTTCTTGAGCACCGTGTGCCGGTCGGCCATGGTGAGGGCGTCGGCATAGCGGACGTTGATCTCTTCCTGGCCGGGACCCCACTCGCCCTTGGAATTTTCGACGGGAATGCCGGAGGCCTGCAGGTGCTTGCGCAGCGCCCGCATGACGCCCTCTTCCTTGGTGGTCTGGAAGATGTGGTAGTCCTCGATGTAGTAGCCGGCGGTTTTGGGGTTGCGGTAGCCTTTTTCGTGGATGGTGCGGTAGTCCTCGTCGAAGAGATAGAACTCCAGTTCAGAGGCGAAGTTGGCGGTCAGCCCCAGCTTGTCGAGCCGGGCGAGCTGACCCTTGAGCACGGCGCGGGGGCTGTGCGGAATGGGCTCGTGGTGGTGATGATCCACCAGGTCGCACAGGATGAGCGCGGTGCCCTCGAGCCAGGTGGCCTTCATCAGCGTGGCCACGTCGGGCTTCATGACGAAATCGCCGTAGCCTTTCTCCCAACTCGCGGCCTCGTAACCGGGCACCGGCTCCATATCGATGTCGTTGGCGAGCAGGTAGTCGCAGCCATGCGTCTCCTCGATCGCGCCATCGAGGAAGTATTCGGCCTGGAAACGCTTGCCGATCAGCCGCCCCTGCATGTCGGGGAAGCAGCACAGCACAGTATCGATCGCCCCCGAGGCGACATCGGCCTTGAGCTGGGCGAGGGTGTAGGCGGGCATGACTTGGCTCCCTTGGCGGTGTTCTTGCTGATGGGGATCGGAACGATGAGGGCCGCGGGCGGACCGCGGCCCCCGATTGACGGCCGGCGCGGGCTACTCGGCCGGAGCGGCGCCCCGGGCGCCGGCGCTATCGGACGATTCGCCGTATTTCGCCTCGATGGCGGCGATTTCGGCCTGGCGCTTCTTGATCATCTCGCCTACCGGCGGGCCCTGGAAGCGGCGGTTCTCGAAGCCGAACCAGAGGATGGCGGCCAGCACCAGGAAGCCGATGGTGATCCACAGCACCTGCCCGTTGGGCGGCTGGATGGCGATGAAGATGATGAGCAGCATGGCCAGCAGGCTCAGCACCGCGAACAGCCGGTACATGCCGATGCCGATGTTCCACGGCCCCATTCTCGGCCATTTCGGACCGCCGATGGCAAAGGCGCCGGTGACGATGGGAACGGTGAAGCTCAGGAACAGGAAGATCAGCGTGGCGTTGACGGTGATGGTGTAGATGTTGGTGCCGCCGATCGACACGGTCTCGGCGAGCCAGACGAACAAGATCTCGAGGATCGCGCCGGTCCAGATGGCGGCCACCGGGGTGCGGAAGCGGACGCTGACGCCGGCCACCCATTTGTGGACCAGCGGCAGGCCGCCATCGCGGTTGAAGGCGAACAGCATGCGCGAGGTCGAGGTGACGGTGGCCAGCCCGCACAGGAACTGGGCGATGAAGATCGCCACATAGAGCAGCGTCACCAGCCAGGCCGGCAGCACCGCCGTCATGGTGTTGAAGAAGACGCTCCAGCCGGACTTGGCGCCCTCGGCCAGATCGGGAATGGCGATCATGATCGCCATCACCATGACCCAGCCGGCGAGCGAGGAGACGACAACCGCGTTGACGATGCCCTTGGGCACCGAAAGCGCGGCCTTCTGCGTTTCCTCGGAGGTGTGGGCGGAGGCGTCATAGCCGGTGATGGTGTAGATGGGCAGCAGCAGGCAGAGCGAGAACAGGTAGAGCATGTTGTCGCTGTGCGGGAAGACGTTGCCGCCGGCATCGCCGGAGTTGTTGGTGAAGGTCCACAGCCTGCTCCACTCATGGGTGGGCGCAAAGATCAGGAGCGCCGCCACGAGCACAACGGTGGTGGCGAGAATGAGATAGCCGGACCAGTCGGTCAGCAGCGCCGTCAGCCTGATGCCCAGGTGATTGATGATCGCCTGGATGATGGTGATCACGGCCACGAACAGCACGATGTGGATCGGGTCGGTGGTCATGCCGATGAGCGAGCCGAAGGTGCCCTGGAAGAAGAACGCGGTTCCGATATTGATGGCGCCCATCACGGTGATGAGGCCGAGCAGGTTGAGCCAGGCGGTGACCCAGCCGATGAAGCGGTTGCCCAGGATCGAGCCCCAGTGATAGAGGCCGCCGGCGGTGGGATAGGCGGAGGCGATCTGCGCCATGGCGACGGCGAAGACGCCCGAGACGCAGCAGCCGACGATCCAGCCGATGCCGGCGCCGGCGCCGCCCACCGAACCGGTCGCCTGGGCGAAGGAGTTGATGCCGCCCGAAAGCGTGCAGATGATCGAGAACGAGATGGCGAAATTCGAGAAGGCGTTCATTCGCCGCGCGAGCTCCTGGGCGTAGCCCATGGAGTGGAGGACTTTCTTGTCCTCGTTGTGGTCCATCGACATGTTAGTCCCTTCCTTCCAACCGTGTTGCCCCGCTTGTCGGTGGGGAGAGATGTGCCGATGCCGGCAGCGCGACCCGCGCCGCGGTGAGGCACCGGGCCAGCCGGTCCGCCCAGAGGGCGACGCCGTTTGGTTCGAGAATTTCGTCGTGGCGGATTTCGATCATGGTGGCCGCAAGGCCGGCGCCGTGATGGTCGACGGTATAGGAGACGCCACGGGCCGAGGCGTAGGGCTCGTTCCAGCCGATGTTCATGCCCGGCAGCTCCGCCGCGAGAGCGTCAAACAGCGCGCGGGTGAAGGTCTCGTCGGGCGCGGGAAGCAGGCCGATGGGCCAGGGCCGCACGAATCCGAGGAACACCGGCGTGAAGGAATGCATGCATACAAGGATGCTTTCCCGTCCCGCGGCGCGGCGTGCAGCGAGCAGCCGGGCGATCGCATCGTGATAGGGCACATAGTAGCGGGCGATGCGCGCCGCGCGATCGGCCGGGGAGACCGACCGGTTGCCGGGGATCTCGGTCTGTTCGGAGACGGAGGCAATGAGGCTGGGCGCGTCGGTGAAGCGGTTGCAGTCGACCACCAGCCGCGAAACGGTCGAATGGACGAGCGGGGCGTCGAGCAGTTCGGTCAGGCGCAGGCAGACGGCGAGGGCGCCGGGGTCCCAGGCGATGTGGCGGATGCGCTCGGAGGGCGGCAGGCCCAGATCGCCATAGGCGGGCGGGATGCGGTTGCTGGCGTGATCGCAGACAAGAACGAACGGGCTCGGTCCCTGCCCATTTACGGTGCGAACCGGCGCAACAAGATCCGCTTCAAGCGGACGTCCCGCATTCCCCATGCTGCCCCTGACCGCGCGTGCGCTTCGTTCGGTCCGCTCCGGCAATTCTCCCAAAATAGCCGGCAGTTGTGTTGCACTTGATTCGCTTTTTGGAGCGCTGTCAAACGAGCGAAATAGTTGCTTTGCGGCCGGTGTGGAAAAGCCTCCCGCCCGGCAGGATGGGCGCGTTTCGGCAAGGCGAATGCTTTGCACCCTAAGCAGTCCGGCCGGGTGCGATATACTTTCAGTATCTCAAATATATCTTTGTAGCTCATAAGTATAAATATCCCGCGGACGACTGTCCTTGCCGCGGAGAGCGATGGCCCGGGCGCTCGCGGGCGGCCGGGAAGAGCCGCAGGGAGGCGGCGCGGGCGCGGGTCCGGCCGGCGAGATCAGCTGCGGTGATGCTGCTCGATGTAGCGGGCGGGATCGACCACGATCTTTTCGTCGACCTCGCCCAGGGCGGGCTCGTTCCGGCCCTCATAATCCATGCTCTCGAGCACGCTGCGGATGATCTCGAGGCGGGCGCGGCGCTTGTCGTTGGCCAGCACGACGCGCCAGGGCGTCTCGGGCGTGTGGGTCGTGGTCAGCATGCGGTGGGCCGCATCGGTGTAGCTGTCCCATTTGCCCAGGGCGGCGATGTCGATATCGGAAATCTTCCACTGCTTGAGCGGGTCGTGGCGGCGGGAGTGGAAGCGCTTGAGCTGCATCTCGCGGCCGATGGCGAGCCAAAACTTGAACAGGTGGATGCCGTCGCGCACGAGCATGCGCTCGAAGCGCGGCGCTTCATCGAGAAATTCCTCGGTCTGCCCCGGCGTGCAGAAGCCCATGACGAGTTCGACCCCGGCGCGGTTGTACCAGGAGCGGTCGAACAGGGCGCATTCGCCGGCGGCCGGCAGCCAATCGACATAGCGCTGGAAGTACCATTGGGTGCGTTCGCGGTCGGAGGGGCGGGGAAGCGCCACGTCGAGCCAGTAGCGCCCGTTGAGGTGCTCGCGGAAGGCATCGATCGCGCCGCCCTTGCCGGCAGCGTCGCGGCCCTCGAACAGGATGATCATGCGCCCGTGGGTCTTGAGCAGGTGCGATTGCAGCTTCACCAGCTCGAGCTGCAGGGTGCGCAGGCTCTTGAGGTATTCCTCATCGTCGAGGCGCTGGTCGTAGGGATAGCCACCGGACTTGAGGGCCGCCTTCCTGACCCATTTGGGCAGTCTGGGGTCTTCGATGTCGAAGCTTCGGTCGTCGTCGGCCATGACGGGCGCTCCTTGCGGGCAGGGCCAGCGGACGGTGCATCGCCGCCGGTTTTGTGGCAAGTGCGGCGGCGCGACTCGGTTACCGTCCGCCTTGCGCGGCCGGTCGATGTCGCGTTCAAGCCAGCGTCGGCCGCGCCGGCGCCGGCCGAGACGCGCTGAGGAGGCATGGGGCAGATGACAGACGTGGTGTCGGCCGACGACAGGATGTTCATCCTTGCGGGGTTTGCGGATGCGCTGCCCGATCCGTGCCTGCTGCTCGACCGCAGGTCGCTGGTGGTGCATCGCAACAGCGCCGCGGCGCGGGACTTCCCGGAGGTCGCGGTGGGCGGATTGCTGACGTCGCTGCTCAGAAATCCGGTGCTGTCGGGGGCGATCGAAGCGGCCCGCAGGACGACCGAAACGCAGACCGTCGAAGTGCATCGCACCGTGCCCAACGAAACCTGGCATCGCGTGCATGTGGCCCCGCTGCCCGCCGACGGCATGCTGGCGGTCACCTTCCAGAGCCTCACCGAGGAGCGGCGCATGAACCAGCTCCGCTCCGATTTCATCGCCAATGCGAGCCATGAACTGAGGACGCCGCTCACCTCGCTGATCGGCTTCATCGACACGCTGCTGGGACCGGCGGCCAAGGACGAGGCGGCGCGCGAGCGCTTCCTCAACATCATGCGGCAGCAGGCGGCGCGCATGTCGAACCTCATCGATGACCTGCTGTCGCTGAGCCGCATCGAGATGCGCCAGCATCTGCGGCCGACCGGCACGGTGGACCTGCCGCTACTCATCCGCGAAGTCGCCGACGGGTTCGAGGCCCAGGCGGCAGAGGCCGGGGTGAAGCTTACGGTCACGGCGCCGGCATCGGCGCCCGTAACCGGCGAACGCGGCGAACTCTACGAGGTCGTCGAAAATCTCGTCGACAACGCCATCAAGTATGGCGGGGATGGCGGGCTGGTCGAGGTCACCGTGACGCCCGGCCGGCTCGGCTACGACTATGCGCTCACCGTCACCGACCACGGGGCGGGCATCGAACAGCAGCACGTGCCGCGGCTCACCGAGCGGTTCTACCGCGTGGACGCCGAATCCAGCCGCAAAAAGAAGGGCACAGGGCTGGGCCTGGCGATCGTCAAGCACATCGTCAACCGGCACCGCGGCCAGCTCAGCATCCGGTCCAAGCCCGGAGAAGGAACCCGCGTCGAGATCCTGCTGCACAAATAGGACGCCCGCTACATGAAAACCGGCCACAAATTGCGCCGGCATGGGTGTGTCCATCGAAAGCCGTGCCGCTCCAGCGACTTAGCCTGTCATCGAAGCGTCGCCTCACTGACATAAAAGCTCAGGCAACAGCCCATAGGACTCGCGGCAACAGGCGCAACGGATGGCGTCTGCTTGGGCGGGGCAGTGCCCCGATTGTCGGAAGGACATGACATGAAACACGCAATCCTGAGCGGCATTGCCGCGGTCGCCATTGCGGCGGCGCTGACTGGAACGGCGCTCGCGGCCGATATTTCGGGCGCCGGCTCGACCTTCATCTATCCGGTGTTCGCCAAGTGGGCCGATGCCTACAAGACGGCAACCGGGACCGGCCTCAACTACCAGTCGATCGGTTCGGGCGGCGGCATCAAGCAGGTCGAAGCCAAGACCGTGACGTTCGGCGCGACGGACAAGCCGCTGAGCGATGACGAGCTTGCCAGCAACGGGCTGGTGCAGTTCCCGATGGTGATGGGCGGGATCGTGCCGATCGTCAACATCGACGGGGTGAAGCCGGGCGACCTGGTGCTCGACGGCAAGACGCTGGCCGGCATCTTCATGGGGACGATCTCCTCCTGGGACGATCCGGCGATCAAGGCGCTCAACCCCTCGCTGACGCTGCCCTCGGCCCCGATCGTGGTGGCGCACCGCTCGGACGGCTCGGGCACGACGTTCAACTTCACGGACTATCTGAGCAAGCTGTCGGACGACTGGAAGTCCAGCGTGGGTTCGGACACCGCGGTCGAATGGCCGGTGGGCGTGGGCGCCAAGGGCTCGGAAGGCATCGCCAACACGGTGAAGCAGACCGCCGGCTCGATCGGCTATGTCGAATACGCCTACGCGGCGCAGAACAATCTCAGCTATGCCAAGCTGGTCAATGCGGCCGGCAAGACGGTGGAGCCCTCGCTCGACACGTTCGCGGCGGCGGCGTCCAACGCCGACTTCGCCAATGCCAAGAACTTCAACCTCATCATCACCAACCAGCCGGGCGACAATTCCTGGCCGATCGCGGCCTCGACCTGGGTGCTGATCCATGCCCAGCCGGATGACGCGGCGGCCGCGGCCGAAGCGCTCAAGTTCTTCGACTGGGCCTACAAGAACGGCAAGGACCAGGCCAAGGCGCTGGACTATGTGTCGATCCCCGACAATGTGGTGGCGCTGGTCGAGAAGTCCTGGGACGGCATCACCTCGGGCGGCAAGCCCGTCTTCGAGGCACAGTAAGCGCACGAGCAAAGGGGAGGCGGGCGCGGGGAGCGCGCCTGCCTTCCAGCAAAGGAGGGTAAAGCAGCATGGCGGCGGTCGCAGCGGGTGCGGACAGTGTGGCGGAGGTTGCCCGCGCCAAGGCGCGCGCCGCGGTGGTGCAGGACAGCATCTATTTCTGGCTGACGCTGGCCTCGGCCGTGCTGGTGGTGGCGCTGCTCGTGGGCGTCATCGTCTCGCTGGTGATCGGCGCCTGGCCCGCGCTCTCGACCTTCGGACCGGCGTTTCTGTGGACGCAGACCTGGAACCCGGTCAAGGAGATCTTCGGCGCGCTGACGCCGATCTACGGCACCGTCGTCACCTCGCTCATCGCCATGATCATCGGCATTCCGGTGAGCTTCGGCATCGCGGTGTTCCTCACCGAGCTCTGCCCGGTTCCGCTCAGGCGGCCGATCGGGATCGCCATCGAGCTTCTGGCCGGCATCCCCTCGATCATCTATGGCCTGTGGGGCTTTTTCTTTCTCGCTCCGTTCCTGCAGAGCACGGTGCAGCCGGCGCTGATCGGGTCGCTGGGCAAGCTGCCCGGAATCGGCCTGTTGTTCGGCGGGGCGCCCTATGGCATCGGCCTGCTGACCGCCGGGATCATCCTGGCGATCATGGTGCTGCCGTTCATCACCTCAATCACCCGCGACGTGTTTCTGACCGTGCCGACGCTGCTGCGCGAGAGCGCCTACGGCATGGGCATGACGACGTGGGAGGTGGTGCGCTCGATCATCATCCCCTATACCCGCGTCGGGCTCGTGGGCGGCATCATGCTGGGGCTGGGGCGGGCGCTCGGCGAGACGATGGCCGTCACCTTCGTGATCGGCAACTCGCACCGGATCGCCGCTTCGCTGATCGCCCCCTCGACGACGATTTCGGCGAGCATTGCCAACGAATTCACCGAGGCGACGGGCGAACTCTACACATCGAGCCTGATCGCGCTCGGGCTCATCCTGTTCGTCATCACCTTCGGCGTGCTGGCCATCGCCAAGTGGCTGCTGATCCGCACGGCGGTCAAGTAAGGGAGGCCGCGAACCATGTCCTACGCCGCACGCCGTACGCGAAACCTCGTGGCGATGGCCCTGTGCTGGATCGCCACGATCATCGGGCTGTTCTTCCTGTTCGCGATCCTGGTGACGCTCTTCTACAAGGGCTTCACGTCGATCTCGCCGCGCATGTTCCTGGAATCGACGCCGCCGCCCGGCGACGACGGCGGGCTGGTCAACGCGATCTACGGCTCGGTGGCGATGACGCTGATCGCCATCGTGGTGGCGACCCCCATCGGCATCCTCGCGGGCACCTATCTCAGCGAATATTCGCGCGGCCACTGGCTGGGCGAAGCGGCCAAGTTCATCAATGACATCCTGCTGTCGGCGCCTTCGATCATCATCGGGCTCTTCGTCTACACCGTGGTGGTGGTGCCGTTCGGGCACTTTTCGGCCTGGGCGGGCGCCGCGGCGCTGGGGCTGATCGCGCTGCCAGTCATCAACCGCACGACGCAGGACATGCTGGGCCTGGTGCCGAACGCGCTGCGCGAGGCCTCGGCCGCTCTGGGCGCGCCGCGCTGGAAGGCCATGGTCTCAGTGATCTACCGGGCAGCGCTGTCGGGCATCCTCACAGGGGTGCTGCTCGCCATCGCGCGGGTTACCGGCGAGACGGCGCCGCTGCTGTTTACGGCGCTCAACAACCAGTTCTTTTCGAGCGATCTCAGCGCCCCGATGGCCAACCTGCCGGTCGTGATCTTCCAGTTCGCGACCAGCCCCTATGACGACTGGCAGAAGCTCGCCTGGGGCGGCGCGCTGCTCATTACAATCACCATTCTCGTTCTCAACGTTGCGGCCCGCTCGCTCGCCGGGCGCAGCACAAGCCTGCAGTGAAGGTCATGACCATGGACACGCCGACCATCCCTACGCATGCTGCCGGGGTGCCAACTGCAGCCCCGACGAGCTTCGCCTTGCCCCACACCGAGCCCCATCCCGTCAAGGTCGAGATCAAGGATCTCAAGTTCTTCTATGCCAACGGCTTCGAGGCGCTGCATGGCATCAACCTGGTGCTGCGCGACAAGACGGTGACCGCCTTCATCGGACCCTCCGGATGCGGCAAGTCCACGCTGCTGCGCGTGCTCAACCGCATCTACGATCTCTATCCGGGCCAGCGGGTGACCGGCGAAGTGCTGCTCGACGGACGCAACATCCTGTCCAGGAGCGAGGACCTTAACCTGCTGCGCTCCAAGGTCGGCATGGTGTTCCAGAAGCCCACGCCGTTCCCGATGTCGATCTACGACAACATCGCGTTCGGCATCCGGCTCTACGAGAAGGTGAGCAAGTCCGAGCTCGACGGGCGCGTGGAGGCGGCGCTCAGGAAGGCCGCGCTGTGGACGGAAGTGCGGGACAAGCTCAACCAGTCGGGCCTGGGCCTCTCGGGCGGCCAGCAGCAGCGCCTTTGCATCGCGCGTGCGGTGGCGGTGCGCCCGGAAGTGCTGCTGCTCGATGAGCCGGCTTCGGCGCTCGATCCGATCTCGACAGCCAAGATCGAGGAACTGATCGAAGAGCTGAGCGCGGACTTCTGCATCGCCATCGTGACGCACAACATGCAGCAGGCGGCGCGCGCCAGCCAGTACACGGCATTCATGTATCTGGGCGAACTGGTCGAGTTCGACCGGACCGAGACGATCTTCACCGCGCCCGCGCAGAAGCGCACGCACGACTACATCACCGGCCGTTTCGGCTGAGGCGACGAGGATACGAGCAAATGGCTCTGCATGAGCACACCGTGCAATCGTATGACGAGGAGCTGACCGCGCTCGCGGCGCAGATTTCGGAGATGGGCGGAACGGTCGAGGCGGCGATCGCGGATGCGACGCGCGCGCTGCTCAAGCTCGATCACAGCGCGGCGCGGGAAGTCATCGCCCAGGACAAGCGGGTCGACGAAATGCACCGGCAGATCGACGAGACGGCGGTGTCGATGATCGCGCGGCGGCAGCCCATGGCCCAGGACCTGCGGGTGATCATCACGGCGATCCATGTGGCGGGCGATCTCGAGCGCGTGGGCGACATGGCCAAGACCATCGCGCGGCGCACACTGCAGATCGAGGGGCTGAGCCTGACGCCGAAGTTCTACAACGGCGTCAAGCATATGGCCGACCTGATCCTGAGGCAGCTCAAGGCGGCGCTCGATGCCTATTCGGCGCGCGATGCGCATGCGGCGGTAGAGGTGTGCAACTCCGACGACGAGATCGACGCGCTCTATACTTCGCTGTTCCGCGAGCTCCTCACCTACATGATGGAAGACCCGCGCAACATCACGCAGTGCACGCATCTGCTGTTCTGCTCCAAGAGCCTCGAGCGAGTGGGCGACCACGCCACCAATATCGCTGAAGCGGCGTTCTATCTATCGACGGGACGCCAGATGTCGGCGGCCACCGCCGATGAACTCCACCGGATGCAAATCAAGGAATAGGCACCGTCATGGCGGCGACCATTCTGATCGTCGAGGACGAAGCGGACCTCACGGAACTGATGCGTTACAACCTCGAGGCCGAGGGCTTCCGCGTGGCTATCGCCGAGAGCGGAGACGAAGCCGTCGAGCGGATGCGCGAAAGCATCCCCGACCTCATCCTGCTGGACTGGATGCTGCCGGGGCTGAGCGGGATCGAACTCACGCGGCGCTGGCGCTCACGCGAGGAAACGGCGCGCACGCCGATCATCATGATCACGGCGCGGGGCGAGGAGGAGGAGCGCGTGCGCGGGCTGGCGACAGGGGCCGACGACTATGTGGTCAAGCCCTTCTCGATGCCCGAGCTGGTGGCGCGGATCCAGGCGCTGCTGCGCCGCTCGAGCCCGCAGCTCATCTCCAACGTGCTCAAGGCCGGCGATCTCGAGCTCGACCGGCAGAGCCACCGCGTGCGGCGCGCCGGGCGCGACCTGCATCTGGGGCCGACGGAGTACCGGCTGCTCGAATATCTGATGCGGCATCCGGGACGGGTTTATTCCCGCGAGCAGTTGCTCGACGGGGTGTGGGGCAACGACGTCTATGTCGACGAGCGCACGGTCGACGTGCATGTGGGGCGGTTGCGCAAGGCGATCAATCGCGGCCGCGAGGCCGACCCGATCCGCACGGTGCGCGGCGCGGGCTATGCGTTCGACGAGAGGTTCGCGGCGAACGCGTAGCTGTCCCGGGGCATCAATGAAGGCGGCGCAGGCCCGGAAGCGGCAGGAGGCTGGCCGCACCATCGCCTGCGCGGCCGGCAGGCCCGGCTAGCGCTTCTTCTTCTCGATCTGGTGGTAGGCGCGGCGGGCGTGGAACTCGCAGTACGGCTTGCCCTCTTCGGCGTTCTGGCCGCAGAAGTAGAAGTCCGGCGTCAGCGGGTCGCCGATCGGCCATTTGCAGGTGTGCTCGTTGAGCTGCAGCAGGCTGAGGCGCTGATCCTCGGGGATGAAGAGCTCCTGCACCTGCGGGGCCACATAGGTCTCCGCCTCGAACTCGGCGTCGATCTTGAGGGCGGTGGCGCCATGCATGGGCGCCACGGGAACGCTGCGCGACTTGAGCATGCCGGAGATGGCCGAGCCGGGGCGCGGCATGCCGCCGGCGACGCGGCGAATGCCGGGCGCGCGCGGCGCCGTGCGGGCGCGCGGGGTCGAGCTCGCCGGCTTGGCGCGGCCGGTCAGTTTCAGCCGATGGACCTTGCCGATGACGGCGTTGCGCGTCACCCCCTCGCCCAGGACTCCCGCGATCTGGCTGGCGCTCAGTCCCTCCAGCCAAAGCTTCTTGAGAAGCTCGACACGCTCCTCGGTCCAGCCCATCGATTCCATCGTGCTCCTACCGCCTAGCTAGACGGACTCCTTCATCGCCCCGCCGCGAGGGTGCAAACGGGCGAAAACTCTACGCATCGTAGGTCGAAAGGGTCCGCCACACGAAATATCGTGTCCCAACGGCCCGGATACTACACGGCCCGCGAATCCAGGATCAAGAGTCGGCCCAAGTTTTCACCGGGGAAAACCCCGCCTCGCGACGCCCGTTCCAAGCCCGCGAGTCAAATCAGCCACTTGGCCCACAGCGTTGACTTTGAACAGGGTGAAAGGCATATGTCGCACCGCTCCGACGCGCTCCGAATGGCAGCGCGTTTTTGGTTTTTGTGGGGCATTCGCAACACCACCATCAACGCTTCACCCAAAGGGGAATGATCATGTCCGCGCTGTACGGCACCTACGCCAGATCGCCACTCGCTTTCGAGCGGGGCGAGGGCGTGCGCCTGATCAGCCAGGACGGAACCCGATATCTCGATTTCCACGCGGGCATTGCGGTCAATGCGCTGGGCTATGGCGACCCGCACCTGGTCAAGGCGCTGAAGTCGGCGGCCGAGAAGGTGTGGCACACCTCCAATGTGTTCACCATTCCCGAGCAGGAGCGGCTCGCCCAGCGGCTTGTCGAACACACCTTCGCCGACAGCGTGTTTTTCACCAATTCGGGCGCCGAGGCGCTCGAATGCGCGATCAAGACGGCGCGGCACTACTTCTGGGCGAAAGGCGAGACCGATCGCTACGAGATCATCGCCTTCACCGGATCGTTTCACGGCCGCACGCTGGGCACGATCGCGGCGGCCGGCAATCCGCACTATGTGGAAGGGTTCGGGCCGCCGCTCGAGGGGTTCAAGCATGTCAAACCCAACGACATCGACCTGGTGAAGGCGGCAATCACGCCCAGAAGCTGCGCCATCCTGATCGAGCCCGTGCAGGGCGAGGGCGGGGTCACCGCCATGTCGGTCGAGTACATGCGCGGGCTCAGGCAGCTGTGCGACGAGCACGGCATGCTGCTGGTGCTGGACGAGGTGCAGTGCGGCTATGGGCGGACGGGCAAATTCTTCGCCCATGAATGGGCCGGCATCGAGCCCGACATCATGGCCGTCGCCAAGGGCATCGGCGGGGGCTTTCCGCTCGGGGCGTGCCTGGCCAAAGGCGAGGTCGCCAAGTCGATGGTGCCGGGCACGCATGGCTCGACCTATGGCGGCAATCCCCTCGCATGCACCATCGGCAACGCCGTGCTCGACCGCATCCTGGAGCCCGGCTTCATCGAGCACGTGAACCAGATGGGGCAGCGGCTGACCTGGCATCTGCAGCAGCTGCAGCAGCGCTTCCCCGACTATGTGCTCGAACTCAGGGGCAAGGGACTGCTCGCCGGCATCCGGCTGCCCGAGACGATCGCGGTGCGTGACTTCGTGGCGCGGCTGCGCGACGATCACCAACTGCTCACGCAGGGGGCGGGCGAAAACGTGCTGCGGCTGCTGCCGCCGCTGATCGTCGAGGAGGCGGACATCAAGGAGGCGGTCGACAAGCTCGCCGCAGCCTTCGCCGCGCTCGGCGCCGAGGCCGCCAAAGAACATGTGACGGCGTAAGGGGGCAGCGTCATGAGTACACCACCACGGCATTTCCTCACGCTCGAGGATTTCACGGAAGACCAGCTGCGCGGAATGCTCTCGCTCGCCGGCGAGCTCAAGGCGCGGCTCAAGCGCGGGGAGCGTCCGGCTCTGCTCAAGGAGAAGATGCTGGCCATGATCTTCGAGCGGCAATCGACGCGCACCCGGGTGAGCTTCGATGTGGGCATGCGTCAGCTCGGGGGGGAGACGATGTTCCTTTCGGGCAATGAGATGCAGCTTGCCCGCGAGGAGACGCTCGCCGACACGGCGCGCGTGATGAGCCGGTATGTGGACGCCATCATGATCCGCATTCTCGACCACGACGACCTGCTCGAGCTTGCCGGCGCCTCAAGCGTGCCGGTGATCAACGGTCTCACGCGCCGCGCCCATCCGTGCCAGGTGCTGGCGGACGTGCAGACCTTCGAGGAGCATCGCGGGCCGATCAAGGGGGCCAAGGTCGCCTGGGTAGGCGATGCGAACAATGTGCTTGCGAGCTGGGTGCATGCGAGCAAGGTGTTCGGCAATCGCTTCGCCATCGCCTGTCCGGACGAGTACGGGCCGGATCAGGGGCTGCTGGCCGACATCAAGGAGGCCGGGCCGCGGGTGACGCTGGGCGAGGATCCGCACGAGGCGGTCAAGGATGCCGATCTCGTGATCACGGATACCTGGGTGTCAATGGGCGACACGGACGTCACCGACCGGCGCAAAGTCTTGAAACCCTATCGCGTGGACACCAATTTGATGGCCGAGGCGGACAAGGATGCGCTGTTCATGCACTGTCTGCCGGCTCACCGCGGCGACGAAGTCACCGACGACGTCATAGACGGGCCGCAATCAGTCGTCTTCGATGAGGCGGAGAATCGCCTCCACGCACAAAAGGCGATCCTGTGCTGGTGCTTCGGGATCGAAACGGTTTGAATTGGCAGAACTGCAACTGACCGACTACGGCCTCGACCGACCCGAGTCCGGGGATGACGTGGTCGTTCCATTCACGCTCGAGCAGCTCGACTGCCGCGGCCGGGTCGTGCGGCTCAGCGACGCGCTCGATCAAATCCTGACGCGTCACAACTATCCCGCGCCGGTGGCCCGGCTGCTGGGCGAGGCGGTTGTGCTGGCCTCGCTGATCGGCTCCTCGCTCAAGTTCGAGGGCCGGTTCATCCTGCAGACGCAGACCGACGGGCCGGTGAACCTAATCGTGGTCGACCTCGATGCGCCGGACGGCCTGCGCGGCTATGCGCGCTTCGATGCCGATGCCGTCCAGAAGGCGATCGAACTGGGGCAGACCCGGCCCGAGCAGCTGCTCGGCCAGGGGCACCTCGCCATGACCGTCGATCAGGGCGCGCACATGGACCGTTACCAGGGGATCGTGGCGCTCGAGGGCGGCTCGCTCGAGGATGTCGCCCATACCTATTTCCAGCAGTCCGAGCAGGTGCCCACGCTGGTTCGCATTGCCGTCGCCCAGCTTTCGCGGCGCGGGGAGCGGCACTCGCACTGGCGCGCCGGCGGCGTGCTGGTGCAGTACCTGCCTCCGCACGGGGTCAAGACGATGCCGGACCTTCCGGGGGACGGGGATTTCTCGAACCCCGAGACGGCCGACAAGGATTTCCGCGAATCCGACAGATGGACGACGACGCGGGCGCTGCTGGGCACGGTGGCCGACGACGAACTGGCCGACCCAGACGTCAGCGCGGAGCGGCTGCTGTTCCGCCTGTTCCACGAAACCGGCGTGCGCGTGTTCGAGCCGCTGACGCTGGAAGAGCGCTGCACCTGCTCGGCGGAGCGGATCGAGGCGATGCTGCGTGAGAATTTCACCGCCGAAGAACGCGCCGAGATGGTGGTCAACGGCGAAATCGAGGTCGTGTGCGAGTTCTGCTCGGCGGACTATCACTTCAAGCCGCACGAGTTCGACGAGACGCAGCACTGAGGGGCGCAACCTGCGGGCCGATCGCAGCGGCATTAACCAAGCCACGATCACAAGCGCGCGAGCCTGCTGACCTTACACTTCTTTCATTTGTCCAAAGTCCTCGTTCGCCTTAGGTTTCCCAGGGCTCGGAGCGGACAGAACTTTGGAACAGGACAAGATCGACGTGTCGCGGGCGACGCCCGTGACCGAGACCGGCACGAGCACAGGCAAACCGGTTCGCAGGGGCGCGCCGCTTTGGTTGCAGATCGTCCTGTCGCTCATCGTCATCTTTGTCGCCCTCGCCATAGCGGCACTGTTCAACCCCACGGCCAACGGGCTTGCGGGCCGGATCGGCGTTGCCCTGCCGCTTCTGACCGGCGGGGCCGACGACGGCGCGGCCCCGGCGCAGCAGGGACAGGGACAGCGCCAAGCCCAGGGCGGGGGCCAGACCGCGCAG
>DASZSH010000113.1:0-2850 GCA_035548755.1 Devosia sp. | reverse complement strand
GTGCATGAGGTGCTGGCGCAGGCCCTCACGGACCTTTCGGCCGGTTTTCAGTAGCGCCGGAGCCCCCTCCCCCGGCGGGCCCTAATGCGCCTCGTCCCAGTTGTGGGCGGCGTGGGCATCGACCTTGAGCGGCACCGTGAGATGCACCGCGGGCGCGGCGGCGTTTTCCATCACCGCCTTGATGACCGGCATGGCCTCCGCCTCGGCCCCCTCGTCGACCTCGAAGATCAGCTCGTCATGCACCTGCAGGAGCATGTCGGCCCTGACGTTGGCGCGCGCGAGCGCGGGCTCCATGCGGATCATGGCGCGGCGGATGATGTCGGCGGCCGAACCCTGGATCGGGGCGTTGATCGAGGCGCGCTCCACAAAGCTGCGCTCGGCCGGATGCGACGAGTTGGCATTGGGGAAGGCGATCTTGCGCCCGAACAGCGTTGACACGAAGCCATCGGCCTTCACCCGCCGGCGCTGCTCGGCCATGTAGTCCTGGATGCCGGGGAAACGGGCGAAATAGGTCTTGATGTATTCGCCCGCCTCGGAGCGCTCGATGCCCAGCTGATTGGCGAGCCCGAAGGCCGAGATGCCGTAGATGATGCCGAAATTGATGGCCTTGGCGCGCCGCCGAACTTCGGCCGGCATACCTTCGACCGGCACGCCGAACATTTCGGAGGCCGTCATGGCGTGGATGTCGAGCCCCTCCTCGAAGGCATCCTTGAGCGCCTGGATGTCGGCGATATGGGCGAGCACCCTGAGCTCGATCTGGCTGTAATCGGCTGAAATGAGAATGCGCCCAGGCGCTGCCACGAACGCCGTTCTGATCTTGCGCCCGTCTTCGGTGCGCACCGGGATGTTCTGCAGGTTTGGATCGTTGCTGCTGAGCCGTCCGGTGAGCACGGACGCCTGCGAATAGGAGGTGTGCACGCGCCCGGTGCGCGGATTGATGTAGGCGGGCAGCGCGTCGGTGTAGGTGCCCATGAGCTTGGTGAGCTGCCGCCAGTCGACGATCTTGCGGGCGAGCGGAATGCCCTGCGCCGCCAGCTCCTCGAGCACGTCGGCGCCGGTCGACCACTGGCCGGTCTTGGTCCTGGTGCCGCCCGGCAGCCCCATCTTGCCGAACAGGATATCGCCCAGCTGCTTGGGCGAGCCCAGATTGAAGCTCTCGCCCGCAAGCTCGTAGCACTCGGCCTCGAGCGCCGCGGCGCGCTGCGCGAAATCGCCCGAAAGGCGGGAGAGGATCTGCCGGTCCACCGTGATGCCGCGCGCCTCCATGCGGGCGAGCACGGGCGTGAGCGGCCGCTCCTCTGTCTCATAGAGCGCGGTCATGTTCTCGGCCACCAGCCGCGGCTTGAGGATGGTCCACAGCCGCATGGTGAAATCGGCATCCTCGCCGGCATAGCGCGTGGCCTCCGCGAGGCCGACCTCGGCAAAGGTCTTCTGGTTCTTGCCGCTGCCGATGAGATCCCTGATCGGCGTGCCGGCGTGCCCAAGCCAGTGGGCGCTCAGTTCGCTCAGCGTGTTGAAGCGCGCCCCGTCGAGCACGTAGCTCAGCAGCAGCGTATCGTCGATCGGATCGATGGCGATGCCATAGCGGAAAAAGACGCCCAGATCGTATTTGATGTTGTGCCCGATCTTCAGGATGGAACGATCTTCCAGCACGGGCTTGAGCAATTCGAGCGCCCGGCGAATATCCATCTGGCCCTCGAGCGGCGTGCCGAACATGCCGCTGCCCGCGCTGTGGCCGAGCGGCAGATAGTAGCCGGCGCCCGGCGCGGTCGACAGCGCCAGCCCGACCAGATCGGCCTGCTGATTGTCGAGCCCGGTGGTTTCGGCATCGATCGCGACGCGGCCGGCGGCATAGATGTCCTTGATGAGATCGAGAAGCGCCGCCTCCTCGCCGATCGCGCGGTAGGCGGATGGATCGACCGGCAGCGCCTTGATCTTTTCGGCGATCTCGGCCGCATGCAGCACCGCGGCATTGCCGCTCCTGCCCTCCGCCGCGAGCCGCTCCTTGCGGGCGACCGCCTTCTGCGCATTGTCAAAGCCCACCGGCTCCGGCGCCTTGGCGGCAAGCTCGGGATCGGACTCCCAGTCGTCGGGGTTGACCTCGAGCAGGCCGCCCAGCCGCTTGGCGATGGCGAAGAATTCCATCGCCTTGAGGAAAGGAAAGAGCTTGCCCGGCTCGACCGGCACGCGCTCGAGCGCCTCGAGCCCCAGTTCGACCGGCACGTCGCGCGCCAGCGTCACCAGGCGCTTGGAGATGCGGGCGCTCTCGGCATGCTCCTCGAGCGCCTGCCGGCGCTTGGGCTGCTTGATCTCGGCGGTGCGCGAGAGGAGCGTTTCGACATCGCCGAAGGTGTTGATGAGCTCGGCCGCCGTCTTGACGCCGATGCCCGGAACGCCCGGCACGTTGTCGACGGCATCGCCGCAGAGCGCCTGCACGTCGACGACCTTGTCGGGCGTGACGCCGAACTTTTCCATGACCTCGTCGGCGCCGATCCAGCGCAGCGCCGGCTGGCCGGGGCGCGGGATGGTGTCGAGCAGGCGGATCGAGCCGTCGGGCGTGACCAGCTGCATGAGGTCCTTGTCGGAGGAGGCGATGGTGACCTTGCCGCCCGCCGCCCGCGCCTTCATGGCATAGGTTGCGATGATGTCGTCGGCCTCCCAGCCCTCCATCTCGATCGAGGGCACGCCGTAGGCGAGGCTCGCCTTGCGGGCGAGCGGAAACTGCGGCACCAGCTCCTCGGGCGGAGGTGGCCGGTGGCTCTTGTACTCGGCATAGATCTGGTCGCGGAAGGTCGCCGCCGAGTGGTCGAACACCACCGCCATATGGGTGGGCGCGTCCTCGCCCTTGAG
>DASZSH010000112.1:0-32596 GCA_035548755.1 Devosia sp. | reverse complement strand
TGCACCGGATTGCGCGAGGCGATCACCATCAGCGCGGAGGCCACCGCGATGATCGAGAAGACGTAGAAGAAGAAGAGCGCCAGCGTCATCTCATCTCACCTGTAGGGCGCGTCCTGCGCGATGTTGGCCGCAATCTCGCGCTCCCAGCGGTCGCCGTTGGCGAGCAGCCGCTCCTTCGAGAAGTAGAGCTCCTCGCGCGTTTCGGTGGCAAACTCGAAATTGGGGCCCTCGACGATGGCATCGACCGGGCAGGCCTCCTGGCACATGCCGCAATAGATGCATTTGACCATGTCGATGTCGTAGCGGACCGTGCGGCGCGTGCCATCGTTCTGGCGCGGGCCGGCCTCGATCGTGATGGCCTGCGCGGGGCAGATCGCTTCGCAAAGCTTGCAGGCGATGCAGCGTTCCTCCCCGTTGGGATAGCGGCGCAGCGCGTGCTCGCCGCGAAAGCGCGGCGAATACGGCATCTTCTCGAACGGATAGTTGATCGTCTTCTTGGGCGAGAAGAAGTAGCGCATCGACAGGAAGAATGCCCCGACGAACTCGCGCAGCAGCAGAGAATTGAGGACGCGGAACACACCCATCACATCGCTCCTCCGTGCCAGCCCCAACCGGTGAACTGCAGCACGCCGGCAACGACCACGACTGCGATCAGGCTGAGAGGCAGGAACACCTTCCAGCCGATACGCATGAGCTGGTCGTAGCGATAGCGGGGCACGAATGCCTTCACCATCGCAAAGCCGAAGAACACGAACAGCAGCTTGAGTACGAACCAGATGACCCCCGGCACCCAGGTGAACGGCGGCAAATCGATCGGGGAGGCCCACCCGCCCAGGAACAGCACGGTGGTCATCGCGCACATGAGCTGGATGGACACATACTCGCTGAGCTGGAAGAGCACATACGGCGCCGACGAGTATTCGACCATGAAGCCGGCGACGAGCTCTGACTCCGCTTCCGGCAAATCGAAGGGCGGCCGGTTCGTCTCGGCGAGCGCCGAGATGAAGAAGACCACGAACATCGGGAACAGCGGCAGCCAGAACCAGTCGAGGAACGACAGCCACGGAACCCCGAGGGCGTGCGCAAGTCCCATCTGGTGCTGGGCGGTAACGATGTCGGAAAGGTTCAGCGAGCCCACGCAGAGCAATACGGTGATGATCACGAAGCCGATCGAAACCTCGTAGCTCACCATTTGCGCCGCAGAGCGCAGGGCACCAAGGAAAGCGTATTTGCTGTTGGACGCCCAGCCGCCCATGATGATGCCGTACACACCAAGCGACGAGATCGCAAAGATGTAGAGAATTCCGACATTGATGTTGGCAAGCGCCCAGCCCGCGTCGATCGGCATGACCGCCCAGGCGCTGAGCGCAAGCACGGTCGTCACCAGCGGCGCGACGAGAAACACGACCTTGTCGGCCGAAGCCGGAACGTTCGGCTCCTTGAACAGGAACTTGAGCAGATCCGCGAAGGACTGCAGCAGCCCGAACGGGCCCACCACGTTGGGGCCGCGGCGCACCTGAACGGCCGCCCAGATCTTGCGGTCGGCGAGCAACACATAGGCCGTAAAGACCAGCAACGCGACAAGGAAGAGCAGGCCCTTGTAGACGAATCCGACCTGGTCGCCCCAACCGAGGATGGGGATGCCGAGAAGGTAGTTGGCCGCTGCGGCGATGAATTGCATGCTCTACTCCGCCGCCTGCTTGAGGCCAGCCTGCAACTGCGAGCACTCGGCCATGATGGCGGAAGCGCGCGCGATGGGGTTGGTCATGTAGAAATCTGCGATTGGGGAGGTCAGCCTCGCCGACTCCGTCTTGGTCGTCCGGTTTGCAAGTTCGCGCGTCCCAGCGATGTCGGCAGGAGCGATCTGGTCGATCTGGGCCAGATGCGGGAAATCGGCATACATCGCCTTGCGCAGATCGCGCAGCGAATTGAACGGCAGCGGCATGCCTAGAACTGCGCTCAGGGCCCGGATGATGGCCCAGTCTTCCTTGGCCTCGCCCGGCGGGAACACCGCGCGCTCGGTCACCTGAACCCGGCCCTCGGTATTGACGTAGGTGCCCGATTTTTCGGTGTAGGCGGCGGCCGGCAGGATCACGTCCGCGCGATGCGCGCCTGCATCCCCATGCGTGCCGATATAGACCACGAAGGCCTTGCCCATGGCGCGCGTGTCGTATTCGTCCGCCCCCAGCAGGAACAAGACGTCGAGCTTGCCCTCGCCTGCGGCCTTCACCTGGTCGGCCGAACAGACGCCCCCATCGTGCGGCACAAAGCCGATATCGATCCCGCCCACGCGCGAGGCCGCGTTGTGCAGCATTGCGTACCCGTTCCAGCCCTCGGCCGCCTCGCCCAGCAGCGCGGCCTTGCTGGCGAGCGCGATGACGTCCCGGCCGATCTGCTTGTTCCAGGCTGCGCCATGCGACACGGCGCCCTCGCCCACGATGACGAGCGGCTTTTTCGCCGCCTTGAGCTTCTCGCCGAAGCCCTGCCCGGCCGCGACCCTTGCGAGATCGGAGATGTCGTTGCCCAGATACTCGTACGGATAGGTCAGGTCCGCATGGTCGCCGATCACGCCGATCGGCACCCCGCGCTGACGCCAGGCCCGACGGATGCGGGCATTGAGAACCGGCGCCTCCTTGCGCGGATTGGACCCCACGATGAGGATCGCGTCCGCCTCGTCGATCCCCGCGATCGTGGGGTTGAACAGATAGGCGGCGCGCGGCATCGAAGGGTCGATCCCCGACATCGGCGGGCGCACATCGGTCATGCCCGAGCCCATCGCCGTCATCAGCGCCTTGAGCGCATACATGTCCTCCACGGCGGCGAGGTCGCCCGCGATGGCGCCGATCCTGTTGCCCATGCCCGACGCCTTTACGGCGGCGGCGAGGGCAGCGAACGCCTCATCCCAGCTCGCCGGCCTCAGCTTGCCATTGACGCGGACATAGGGCCGATCGAGCCGCTGGCTCTTGAGCCCGTCCCAGACATGTCGCGTCTTGTCCGAAATCCACTCCTCATTGATGGCGTCGTTGACGCGCGGGAGAATGCGCATCACCTCGCGGCCGCGGCTGTCCACCCGGATGTTCGAGCCCAGCGCGTCCATCACGTCGATGGTCTCGGTCTTGGTCAGTTCCCACGGCCGCGCCTGGAACGCGTACGGCTTGCTCGTCAGCGCGCCCACGGGACAAAGGTCCACCACATTGCCCGAAAGCTCGCTCGAAAGGGCCTGTTCGAGATAGGTTGTGATCTCGAGATCCTCGCCGCGACCGATAGCGCCCAGTTCCGTGATGCCGGCGACTTCCGTGGTGAAGCGCACGCACCGCGTACACTGGATGCAGCGGTTCATCGAGGTCTTGACCAAGGGCCCCATATACTTGTCTTCGACCGCTCGCTTGTTCTCGGCAAAGCGCGAGCTGTCCACGCCATAGGCCATCGCCTGGTCCTGCAGGTCGCATTCCCCGCCCTGGTCACAGATCGGGCAGTCGAGCGGGTGATTGATGAGCAGGAATTCCATCACCCCCTCGCGGGCCTTCTTGACCATCGGGGTGTTGGTGAAGATTTCCGGTGGCTCGCCGTTGGGCCCCGGCCTGAGGTCTCTCACCCCCATGGCGCAGGAGGCCTGCGGCTTTGGTGGCCCGCCCTTCACCTCGATCAGGCACATGCGGCAGTTGCCAGCCACGCTCAGCCGCTCGTGGTAGCAGAAGCGCGGAATCTCCGCGCCCGCGGCCTCCGCCGCCTGCATCAGCGTGAAGTAATCCGGAACCTCGATGAGCTTGCCATCGACCTTGATGTTCGCCATGACCCTAAGCCCTGTTCCAGCCCATCGGTACCGCCTCTATCATGCCGAGCACCTCTGGCTCATCCAGAGCTTGATGTGCTCAAGATGTGCCCAGTCGTAGGCGTAGTCGGAGTTGCCATGCGCCTCGAGGTGGTCGAGCCGATCCTTGCCTTCGTCCAGTGAAGGCACGTGCCCCTCTTCGACCGGCCACATCACGAAATGGTGCGACTTGAGCGGTGTAAACCACTCCGCCTTGCGGTTGTAGAAGCGCTTGTGGACCGTGTTCCAGACATATTGTTCAAGGTGCTCCACCGTCAGCCACACGCTCATGTTCACGGCCATCATCGGATCGGCATAGGGTCTGACGTCCAGCGCCCCGCCATTGCTGCCATCTCCCACCAGCCGCCAGACGAAACCCGGCATGCGCTCCGCCATGGCGTTGACCCGGCCGAGATTGTCCACGAAATCCGCCATCCGCGGATCATCGATGGGGTAGTTCAGCCGGCCGATGTTGAGTTCCGCAACGTGCATGGTCACTCCGCCGCCACCGAGGGCACCGCATCGTCATTGTCCGAGCGATAGGTATAGCTGTCGATCCGCTCCTCCATGACATGCCGGAAGTTGCGGATGAGCCCCTGGATCGGCCAGACCGCGCCGTCGCCGAAGGCGCAGATGGTGTGCCCTTCGATCTGTTTGGTGACCTCGAACAGCATGTCGATTTCGCGCTTTTGCGCGCGCCCTTCGACCATGCGCTCCATGACGCGCATCATCCAGCCGGTGCCCTCGCGGCAGGGCGTGCACTGCCCGCAGCTCTCGTGCTTGTAGAAGGCCGACAGCCGCCAGATGGCCCGGATGATGTCGGTGGACTTGTCCATCACGATGACCGCTGCCGTGCCGAGCGCCGAGCCCACTTCCCTCATGCCGTCGAAGTCGAGCACGGCATGCCGGATCTTCTCGCCGGGAACGCAGGGCACCGAGGCCCCGCCCGGGATCACCGCCAACAGATTGTCCCAGCCGCCGCGGATGCCGCCGCAGTGTTTTTCGATCAGCTCGTCGAAGGGAATGCCCATGGCCTCTTCGACAGTAGTGGGCTTGTTGACGTGCCCAGAGATGTTGAAGAGCTTCGTTCCGGTGTTGTTCGGCCGGTTGATGCCGGCGAACCAGGCTCCGCCCCGCCGCAGGATTTCCGGCACGACCGCGATCGATTCGACATTGTTGACGGTCGTCGGGTTGCCGTAGACCCCCATCGCAGCCGGGAACGGTGGCTTCAGGCGCGGCTGGCCCTTCTTGCCTTCGAGCGACTCCATGAGGGCCGTTTCTTCGCCGCAGATATAGGCGCCGGCGCCGTGATGGACGACGATGTCGAAATCCCAGCCGTGGATATTGTCCTTGCCGATCAGCCGCGCATCGTAGGCCTCCTGCACCGCCGCCTCGAGGCGCTGGCGCTCGCGGATGAACTCGCCGCGCACATAGATGTACGCGATATGCGCGTCCATCGCGCGGCCGGCCAGGAGCGCGCCTTCGACCAGATGATGCGGATCGTGCCGTAGAATCTCGCGATCCTTGCAGGTGCCGGGCTCGGACTCGTCTGCGTTGATGAGCAGCTGGTGCGGTCGTCCGTCGCTCACCTTGGGCATGAACGTCCATTTGAGCGCGGTCGGAAAGCCCGCGCCCCCGCGGCCCCTGAGGCCCGACCCTTTGACCTCGTTGGTGATCCAGTCACGGCCGCGGTCGATGAACGTCTTGGTGTCCTGCCACGCCCCGCGCGCCCGCGCGCCCGGCAGATGCCAGTCGCCCTGGCCGTAGAGATTGGTGAAGATGCGATCCTTGTCGGCGAGCATTACTTCGGATCCTTCCCGAAGACCTTGCGATACTCTTCCACGCCGCCGCGGGCGAGGACTTCTGCCTGCTGCAGCCAGTTGTTGCGGACGATGCGGCCACGGAAGCCCGCCTCGCCCTCGACCGCATCGATCTGGTCCGGCGTAAGCGCGGCCAGCTGCCTATAGGTGGTGATGCCCATCGCATTGAGGGTCTTCTCCAGCGTCGGCCCCACGCCCATGATGAGCTTGAGGTCGTCCGCCGGACCGGGCGGTGGATCGAATAGCTTTCTCGGCGGCTTGCGGGGCGATTTGCCGCCCGCGATTTTTCCGGCCGGCGACTCCGCCCCGGTTGCGCCCTCGCGCATCGCCGCATTGGGCTTGCCGTCGGCTTTGGCCGAAGCATCGGCGCTGAGCCGCTCGGCTTCGGCCGTTTGCTCCGAGACCTTTTCGGCATGCGGCGGGCCTTTGACCGCCGGCGCATTCTCCTCGGCCACCTCGCTGCCCCTGCCCTTGTTGGTGGGCGTTGTCGCTGATGGATCGGCGGGCTTTGCTACCGGCGCGGGGGCCGGCTGAGCAGCGGGCGCGGCCGGGCCAGTGCCTGCCGGCGTAGCGGGCGGTGGCGGCGGCGGGAACGGCTTATAGGTGCGTTCGGCGGTCGGCTCTTCGAGCAGTGTCGTCCGCCCGCCCACTGCAGCCGAAAACTGGCGGTCAATCTGCGTTCCCGGTTTGATCGACGCGCCGTTGCCAGCGCGGAACGCCTCGACGATTTCCTCGAAGCGCTCGGGCGTCAGGTCTTCGTAGGTATCGTTGCCGATCATGATCATCGGCGCATTGACGCAGGCGCCCGGGCATTCGACCTCTTCCCAGCTGAGCTTGCCATCGGCCGAGACCTCGAGCGGCTCGTGCGCGATCTTGTGACGACAGATGTCTAGGAGCTTGTCGGCGCCACGCAGCATGCAGGGGGTCGTCCCGCATACCATGATGTGGGCATTGCTCCCCGGAGGCTTCAGGAGGAATTGCGTGTAGAAAGTGGCAACCTCGAGCACCCGGATGTAGGCCATGTCGAGCATGCGCGCGACATACTCGATAGCCGCGCGGGTCACCCAGCCCTGCTGCTCCTGCGCCCGCCAAAGGATCGGGATCACGGCCGACATCTGCCGGCCCGCCGGATATCGGGCGATAACCTTCTTTGCCCACTCCAGGTTCTCCGGAGTGAAGGCAAAGCTTGCCGGCTGGATCGACTCATCGGCGAGACGGCGGACAGACATCAGCGATCGACCTCACCGAACACGATATCGAGAGACCCTAGGATGGCGGAGACGTCGGCCAGCATGTGGCCGCGGCACAAGAAGTCCATCGCACTCAAATGGGCGAACCCGGGTGCCTTGATCTTGCAGCGATAAGGCTTGTTCGTTCCGTCCGAGACCAGATAGACGCCGAACTCGCCCTTGGGCGCCTCAACTGCGGCGTACACCTCGCCAGCAGGCACCTTGAAGCCTTCGGTATAGAGCTTGAAGTGATGGATGAGCGCTTCCATCGACTGCTTCATCTCGGCGCGGCGCGGCGGCACGACCTTGCCGTCGGTCGAAACCACCGGACCCTTCCCCTCCGGCGAATTGAGCAGCGCGATCACCTGCCTCATGATGCGGATGGATTGCCGCATCTCGTCCATGCGCACGAGGTAGCGATCGTAGCAGTCGCCGTTCTTGCCCACCGGGATGTCGAAATCGAGCCGGTCGTAGCACTCATAGGGCTGCGCCTTGCGCAGATCCCAGGGAACGCCCGAGCCGCGGATCATGACGCCCGAAAATCCCCACTTCCAGGCATCCTCGGCGCTGACCACGCCGATGTCGACGTTGCGCTGCATGTAGATTCGGTTGCCGGTCAAGAGCCCTTCGAGATCATCCAGAACCTTGAGGAACGGATCGCAGAACGCCTCGATATCGTCGATGAGGTCCTGCGGCAGGTCCTGATGCACGCCGCCCGGCCGGAAGAACGCCGCTTGCATGCGGCTGCCCGAAGCGCGCTCGTAGAAGATCATCAGTTTCTCGCGCTCGTCGAAACCCCACAGCGGAGGGGTCAGCGCGCCCACGTCCATCGCTTGGGTCGTCGTGTTGAGGATATGGGAGAGGAGCCGGCCGATCTCGCAATACAGCACGCGGATGAGCTGACCGCGGAACGGCACGGTGATGCCGGCGAGACGCTCGATCGCGAGGCAGAACGCATGCTCCTGGTTCATCGGCGCCACATAGTCGAGGCGATCGAAATAGGGCACGTTCTGCAGATAGGTCCGCGCCTCGATGAGCTTCTCCGTGCCGCGGTGAAGCAGGCCGATATGCGGGTCCACCCGCTCGACAACCTCGCCATCCAGTTCCAGCACGAGTCGCAGCACGCCATGCGCCGAAGGATGCTGCGGCCCGAAGTTGATCGTGAAATTGCGAACGTCGGCTTCAGCCATGAGCGACCTCGAAACGGCAATCGGCAGTCGGCAGTCGGCAATCGATCAATGATCGCTGCGCTCGATCGCCCGAATGAGCGAGCGGAGCATGCGTCCCAGAGCGTCGCACGAGGCCAGCACCGGTTGAGTAGTCTCCGGAGTGATCAAGCCCAGACGCTCGGCAAGCAGCAAATGGGTCTCGAGTTCCTTCAGAGATCCCTGGGCCACCTTCAGGAACTGGGAGTACGATCCCTTGGAGTCCCGGCCGTAGCCTTCCGCGATATTGGCCGGGATGGAGGTAGAGGCGCGTCGTATCTGCGAGGACAGTCCAAACCTCTCGTCCTGCGAGAGTTCCGCTGCTAGTCGATAGGAGGCCGCGGCGAGGTCCATTGCGGCCTGCCAAACCCTTAGGTCTCGATAAGATTCGATCGTCATGGCCCACCCCCACGGGGCGCCCTGCGACTGCCAACTGCCGACTGCCGATTGCCGATCCTCGAATGCCCGTCGCCGTCATGATGATTTCTTTTCATCCCCCGGCAGCACGTAATCGGTACCCTCCCAGGGGCTGAGATAGTCGAATTGCCTGAACTCCTGCGCCAGCTTCACGGGCTCGTACACCACGCGCTTGCGCTCTTCGTCATAGCGGACCTCGACATACCCCGTGGTGGGAAAGTCCTTCCGCAGCGGATGTCCGTCGAAGCCGTAGTCGGTCAGGATTCGGCGCAGGTCCGGATGGCCGGAGAAAAGTATGCCGAAAAAGTCGTAGGCCTCGCGCTCGTACCAGTCAGCACCCGGAAAGACCGGCGTGATTGAGGGAACGGGCGTCTCGTCGTCGGTGTGGACCTTGAGCCGGATACGGGCGTTTCGATACGGGCTCAGCAGGTGATAGACGACGTCGAAACGCTCCTGGCGCTCCGGATAATCGGCGCCGCAGATGTCCACGATCGAAACGAATCGGCACTCAGGGTCATCGTGCAGCAGCCGCACGGCATCGAGCACAGTTTCGCGATGGAGTTCCACGGTGAGTTCGCCATAGGCGATGGTGTGGACGATGATGCGATCGCCCAGAAGCGCAACGACGCGTTCGGCAAGCGCTTCCAGCGGTGATATGGCCGAAACATCCCCCATGTCCGGCTCCTACCGCTCGATCGTTCCGGTGCGGCGGATCTTCTTTTGCAGCAGAAGCAGCCCATAGAGCAGCGCCTCGGCCGTCGGCGGGCAGCCGGGTACATAGATGTCCACCGGCACCACCCGGTCGCATCCGCGCACGACGGAGTAGGAATAGTGATAGTACCCGCCGCCATTGGCGCAGCTTCCCATCGACACGACGTAGCGTGGGTTGGGCATCTGGTCGTAGACCTTGCGCAGGGCCGGCGCCATCTTGTTGGTCAGCGTTCCGGCGACGATCATCACGTCCGACTGGCGCGGCGAGGCCCGTGGCGCAAGTCCGAACCGCTCGATATCGTAACGGGGCATCGACATCTGGATCATTTCGACGGCGCAGCAGGCCAGGCCGAACGTCATCCACATGAGCGAGCCGGTCCGCGCCCAGTTGATCAGCTCGTCGGTCGCCGTGACCAGAAAGCCCTTGTCGGCGAGCTCATTGTTGATCTCGACGAAATACGGATCGTCCGACCCGATCGGCTTGCCGGTCCGCGGGTCGAGGATGCCTTTGGGGGCAGGCGCGACCAGCGTGTTTTCGCTCAGTCCCATTCGAGGGCTCCCTTCCGCCATTCGTAGATGAACCCGACGGTCAGGACGCCGAGAAAGATCATCATCGACCAGAAGCCGAACCAGCCGACATCCTTGAACGCGACCGCCCAGGGAAACAGAAAGGCGACTTCGAGATCGAAGATGATGAAGAGGATGGAGACGAGATAGAATCGCACGTCGAACTTCATGCGCGCGTCGTCGAATGCGTCGAACCCGCATTCATAGGCCGAAACCTTCTCGGGGTCGGGCGTCTTGACGGCGATGATGAAGGGGGCGACCAGCAGAGCCAGCGCGATCACGCCGGAGAGGCCGATGAAGATGACAATCGGCAGGTAGTTGCTGAGCAGATCGTTCATTCTGCATGCCTGTTTGACGGCCAGGAAGGACCGTCGGTGAGCGTGGGCCGGAGGGCAATGATGGGCCTACCGGACGGCGCGACGAATGGCACCGGGCTTAGCCCACGCCCCTCAGCGATTCAAGGGAAACTAAACCTGACACCCGAACTCATGTTCAACTTTTCGACACCCTCTCCACGGGTGTGCGAATGACGAAAAAGGCCCCCTGCTCGGGGGCCTCTTCGCTGCATGGAGTCGCTGGTCGCGGATGTTCAGTTCATGTGCCAGATCAGGCCCACCGTAGCACGGCCGGTTGAGGGCATGGCGCCCCAGTTGCCGATGATCTGCGCATCGCCGCGCAGACTCAGCGGCCCGGTCAACGCCATCTCGGCGCCGCCGCCCACAGCATAGACTCCCCCCGTGTTCATGAAGCCCGCGCCAAGGTCGCCATAAAGCAGTGTGTTGTCGGAGATGAAGCCGCCGATGCGGCCGAAGGCGATCGCGTCATAGGCCGTGAAGCCTCCGCCATTCCAGTAGCTGTCCCCCTGGAACTCGACGCCGGCAAGAATGCCGTCGGTAACGGCGAAATTCGCGCCCACCACCACACCGACGGTGCCGTTGAGCGTACCGCCCGTCACGGCGCCGCCGACATCGCCACCCAGATAGAAGCCCTCGAAATTGAAGAGCGGGCTCGAATAGATCGGATCGGCCGGTTTGCTGAGCAGGTCGGCGGCCTGGGCGGCCGAGCCCATCGCGACCGCGAGGGCGGCGCCCGCCAGGAGAGTGTGCGCGATATTCATGAGAGGTCCCTCGACGCCAAAACTGGTGCGAGGAGTTTGCCTGCGGCGGAATTTCCCGACAATTAGCGGCGAACTTTAATTGTATTGCAGCCCTAACAATCTGTTACCCCGCGCCTCCGGTCCCCGAAATGCAAAGGGCTCCGACCAGCGGAGCCCTTGCCCAAACCCATACGCCCGGGTTGCCGGGCGCCCTTAATCGCTCAGAAGTGCCAGTTGAGACCGACCTTGGCGGCCACCGAATTCTGGGCGGACGTCGTCAGGTCGAAGTTGTACTGGGCTTCGGCCTTGATGCCGAGATTGTCAGCCACCGCGAATTCGGCGCCGATACCGACCGGAACGTAGAAGCTCGAGGGCGTCCGCGAACCGATACCGGAATAGGCGTAGAGAATGGCGCTGTCGCTGATCAGGCCACCGACCTTGCCAGTCAACTGGGCCGAGAAGTTCGGACCGGTTGCGGCAACCGCTTCGATCTCGCCGCCAAGGACGAGATTGTCCATGAGGGCGTTCACGCCGAGATCGACACCGAGGCCGAAGGCGTTCGGGGCGGTCTGGCCCTGGACGAAGGCGCCGATATACGCACCATCCCAGTTGAAGCTGTTGTCCACCACCGGCGGAGCCGTCGGCTGTTCGACAACCAGATCGGCAGCGAAGGCCGCCGAAGAGAGCGCAGCCGTGGCCGCCGTAGCGAGCAAGGCAAGCTTGAGAGAACGCATGTTGAAGTCCTTTGTCTATCTATCCGTGAACCGCTTGGGAGCCGCGATTCACGAGAACCCTTATCTAACGCCGATATCGCATGAGCGACACCGCCCCCGCCCCGTTTTGGTCACCTCTGTGCCCTGTTCGCCACACTCCGGCGATTGCGGCAAGTACATGTTAACCCACGTTAATCCGCAACTTACGCACAACAAAATGAACGCAAGCTGAAGCTCGCGGGAAAGCAACGAATCTTGATCGGCGGCCGTCAGAAATGGAAGTTGGCGCCGACAGTAATCTGGTCCTTCGGGTTGGCCCCCGAGAGCGCGAATCCGTGCAGGTAGCGGGCATCGACCGAAACATCGTTGGTGAGCGCGAGCTCGACGCCGCCGCCCAGCAGGCCGTCCGACTCACTCGGCCCGGCCAGCGACGCGCCGATGCCGCCGGTTCCATAAAGGATGGCGCTATCGGTGAGGGCGATGCCTGCCTTGCCCAGGGCCTGGCCGTAAATCGTGTCCGTGGCGCCCCCCAGGCCCTCGATGGCAACTTCGGCTCCCACGAGCACGAATTCGAGCCGCGCGTTGACGCCCGCGTCGATACCGAGGCCGAGCTGGCCACCGGCGACCGGGCTCGTCCGCGCGGCGCCGAAGACGCCGGCATAGAAACCATTCCAGTCGAAGCCGGAATCCGCCACTGGCAGGGAATCGTTTCCGGAGGTTGGAACCGACAGCATGTCGGTCGCGTGCGCGAGGCCAGGAACTCCAGCGATCATCCCGGCAAGGGCAAGTATCGGAAAGACACGCATATGTCCCCCTAAGTCTCGAACATAGAAACGCCTAGATCGGCGCCCGGTTCCCGATGTGGGAACGACTCCGCCCGGCTGCAAGCCGATCGAACGCCGGTGCATCGGCAACGTCTTGCCGGCAAACGTCGCCGCGCTTTGTGGGGGGAATGGGTCGCGGCGTGGGCGAGAATATGGCACCCCGCGCTTGTTGCCGCGAGGACACAGCGATGTCAGGGTAAACGGTTGAGGACGCCCGGAAAATGGCGCGAGTGACGGGACTCGAACCCGCGACCTTCGGCGTGACAGGCCGACGCTCTAACCAACTGAGCTACACCCGCTCGCAGCGAAGCGTCAGCCCCGCGCAACGTGGCGCCCGTGTAGCGATGCAGTCCGGGATAGTCAAGCAAGCTTTGGAGCCAATCCTGGCCGCCGGATGGCCCCAAGGATGGTGGGCGGTGACGGTTTCGAACCGCCGACCCTCTCGGTGTAAGCGAGATGCTCTACCACTGAGCTAACCGCCCGTCCCTTCAGAACGGGTGTAACTAGGGTGCCCGATGGCGGGCGTCAACGCCGACAACAAACACGGCCCCGGCGCAGGCGCGCCCGGGGCCGGTTGAGTGAACGGACGTGCCGCGATCAGTTGATCGCGTCTTTAAGCCCCTTGCCGGGCTTGAACTTGGCCTGCATCGAGGCCGGGATCTTGATTTCCGCGCCCGTCGCCGGGTTACGGCCGATCGAGGCCTTGCGCTTGGAAACGGAGAAAGTCCCGAAGCCGACCAGGCGCACCTCGTCGCCCTTCTTGAGCGACTTGGTGATGGCGTTGAACACAGCGTCAACGGCCTCCCCAGCCTGCGCCTTGGTGATGCCCGCACCGTCGGCGACGACACCGATCAGATCGTTCTTGTTCATAGCGTTTCCTCACAGTGAAAAAGCCCGCCCTCTCGGCGAACCAGAAAGCGCGGCACCTAACCGACGATTCCCCCGCGAACGCAAGGAATTCCGGGCGTTTGCCCTCGTCACCGCCGCGCGCCTGTAATGGGACGGCATTTGGGAGCGGTCAATGCACAAACCGCCGTTTTTGGCCGGGAAACGCCGGGAATCCGGGGTTTTCCACCACATGAGGGCATTTCCGCCTGGCGCAAGCCCCCTTTGGGGGATGACGAAAATCAGCCTTCCCGCCCCGTCTCGCTGCCGGCTCGAATCCCGGCAGCTATGCCGGAGCCCCAACCTGCCGAGGTCGAGCGGAAGGCTCGACCCCTCGACTTGAATATCGCTCTAGCCGAGCACTGCCTCGGACCGCCGACCTTCCGGCGGTCGGCCAATCCTGAAAACGAGGGGCAGAGCGAGCGCATAGACCGCGACCCCGACCGACCAGATAATTCCGGGCCAGGTGTCGCGTATGGCGAAATAGACCCCGGCAAAGAACAGCGGGCCGAAGATCGACGCGAGCGACACGATGGATGCAAGCACGCCCTGCAACTGGCCCTGCCGATCGGCATCGACCTGCCGGGTCGTCAGCGATTGGAGCGCCGGTACGCCAACTCCGCCCAGCGCGTAGAGCGGCAATACGGCGAAGACAACCCAGCCCTGGGTTGCGGCGGCGGTGAGTAGTAGTCCCACGCTTTCGCATACAAGGCCCAGCAGAAGTGCGTTGCGCTCCCCGATGCGCCTCGCCACCGGCCCGGGCAGGACCGCCTGCACAGCGGCGTGCAGCACGCCGAAGCCGCCCAGCGACAAGCCCACCATAAGGCTGTTCCATTGAAATGCGTCGGCGCCGAACAACGCCCACACCGTGCCGTACATGTTCCCGACAAAGTTGAGCACAAAGAACATTGCGATCAGCGGCAACAGCAGCGGTTGGCGGAGCGCCCAGCCGAGCGGGATCAGCGGGTTGAGCGCCTTGATCTCGAGCCGGGCGTCGGACCGTCCCGGCCGCGACTCCGGCAGGGCCAGCAGCGCCAGCACAAAATTGAGGCTATTGAGCACCGCGGCGGCAATGAACGGCGCCCTCACCCAATAGTCGCCGAGAGCTCCTCCCAGAACCGGACCTACGATGAAGCCGACGCCGAACATGGCGTGAAACAGACCGAACCGTTGGGCCCTTTGTGCCTCAGGCGTGATGTCCGTGATGTAGGCGGTGGCGATAGCCATGTTGGCGGCCGTGAGCCCTGCGATTGCCCGCCCGACGAAAAGCATCCACAGTTGCGGGGCGAATGCCAGGAGCGTGTAGTCGATCGACGCGCCGGCTAGGGCGATCAGCAATACCGGCCGCCGCCCGAAGCGATCGCTCAGGACGCCGAGCACAGGCATGAACAGAAACTGCATCACAGCGAAAAGCGAATACATCGCGCCGACATAGGGCGCGATGTCGCTTACAGCAGTCACCGACTGCAGCAGTTTGGGCAGGATCGGGAAGATCAACCCGGTGCCGATAGCATCGAGGGTGACGGTGGACAGGATGATGAACAAGGCGCGGTTCACTCGAACCCCCGGCAACCAGGCGTGATACGATGATCGGACGCGGCTCGGTCTGCCGCTCGCGGACAGAAACGGCGCCCTAGGGCGCCGTTTTATTCAACCTAACTTTCCGGCCTAGTGTTGCAGGCCCGTACCCGCATCGTCGCCGTCTAGCGACAAGTCGGCAACCGCCGCCGGCGGTACTTTGGCTGCCTCCTCCTCGAACTTCCATTCGATCGGCTCGGGCTGGCGCACCAGGGCGTGGCTGAGAACCTCGTCCATCCGACTAACCGGCACGATCTCGAGGCCCTTGGTGACGATCTCGGGGATTTCCTTGAGGTCGCGCACATTGTCGACTGGGATCAGCACCTTCATTATGCCGAAACGCAGCGCTGCGAGCAGCTTCTCCTTGAGCCCGCCGATCGGCAGGACGCGGCCGCGCAGCGTCACTTCGCCCGTCATCGCCACGTCATGACGCACCGGAATTCCCGTCATCACCGAGATGATGGCGGTGGCCATCGCGATGCCTGCTGAAGGCCCGTCCTTGGGCGTCGCTCCCTCCGGTACGTGCACATGGATATCGCGCGTGTCAAACAGCGGCGGCTTGATACCCAGGTCGACCGCACGCGAGCGGACATAGCCGTTCGCGGCCTGGATCGACTCCTTCATGACGTCCTTGAGGTTCCCCGTGACCGTCATGCGGCCCTTGCCCGGCGTCATCACGGCCTCGATGGTCAGCGTCTCGCCGCCCACCGCCGTCCAGGCGAGCCCTGTGACAAAGCCCACCTGCGGCTCGGCATCAACCATCTCGTTGCGATAGTAGGCCGGCCCCAGATACTCTTCGAGCAGCTCTGGCGTGACGGTAACCTTCTTGTCCTTGCTCTGCAGGATGCGACGAACCGACTTGCGCATCAGCTTACTGATCTCGCGCTTTAGATTGCGCACGCCAGCCTCGCGCGTGTAGTCGCGCACGGCCTTCATGAGCATTTCATCTGAAAGCTCAAACTCCTTTGCCTCAAGCCCATTCTCCTTGAGCGTCTCAGGGATGAGGTGGCGCCGGGCAATTTCGAACTTCTCCTCCTCGGTGTAGCCCGAGAGGCGGATGATCTCCATTCGGTCCATAAGCGGGCCGGGAATATTAAGCGTGTTCGACGTCGTGACGAACATGACGTCGCTCAGGTCGTAGTCGACCTCGAGATAGTGGTCGTTGAACGTATTGTTCTGCTCCGGATCGAGCACTTCGAGCAGGGCGGACGACGGATCTCCCCGGAAATCCATCCCCATCTTGTCGATTTCATCGAGTAGGAACAACGGGTTGGACTTGCCCGCCTTGCGCAGCGATTGGATCACCTTGCCCGGCATCGAGCCAATATAGGTGCGCCGATGACCGCGGATTTCGGCCTCGTCGCGCACCCCGCCCAGGGACATGCGGATGAACTCGCGTCCCGTCGCCTTGGCGATCGACCGGCCCAGCGACGTCTTGCCGACCCCCGGAGGGCCGACGAGGCAGAGGATCGGACCCTTGAGCTTGCCCGTCCGCGCCTGCACGGCGAGGTATTCGACGATGCGCTCCTTGACCTTATCGAGGCCGTAGTGGTCGGCATCGAGCACTTCCTGTGCGTAGACGAGGTCCCGCTTGACCTTGGACTTTTTGCCCCATGGGAGTGACAGCAGCCAGTCGAGATAGTTGCGCACGACGGTCGCTTCCGCCGACATCGGACTCATGGTCTTGAGCTTCTTGAGCTCGCCTTCGGCCTTGGTCCGCGCTTCCTTGGACAGCTTGGTCTTCTTGATGCGATCCTCGAGCTCCGAAATCTCGTTGGAGCCCTCTTCGCCGTCGCCCAGCTCGCGCTGGATCGCCTTCATCTGCTCGTTGAGGTAGTACTCGCGCTGCGTCTTCTCCATCTGCCGCTTGACGCGGGAGCGGATGCGCTTTTCGACCTGCAGGACGCCGATCTCGCCTTCCATGAGGCCCAGAATCTTCTGGAGCCGTTCGGCGACCGACACCGTCGAGAGCAGGTCTTCCTTGTCGGTGATCTTGATGACCAGGTGGCTGGCGATCGTGTCGGCAAGTTTGCTCGGGTTGTCGATCTGATTGACCGCGTTGACCACTTCGGCCGAGATCTTCTTGTTGAGCTTGACGTAGTTTTCGAACTCCGTCTGCGCCGAGCGTGCGAGGGCTTCGACCTCGACCGCGTCCCCTTCCGGCTCGTCAAGCTTGGTCGCCTCGGCCTCGAAATAGTCTTCGGTCTGCAGGTAGCGGTCGATAGTGGCCCGACTGAGCCCCTCCACCAGCACCTTGACTGTGCCATCGGGCAGCTTCAGCAGCTGCAGAACCGAGGCGATCGTGCCCGTGGCGAAGATGTCGCCCGGCTTGGGATCGTCGTCCTGCGCGTTTTTCTGGGTAACCACGAGGATGTGTTTGTCATCGCGCATGACCTCCTCGAGCGCCTTCACGGACTTCTCGCGGCCCACAAAGAGCGGCACGATCATTCCAGGGAAGACCACGATGTCACGCAGCGGCAGGACCGGATAGACCCGGTTCCGATCGAATTCGGCGCCGTGGGAGGTGACGTCCGACATGTTCAATCCTTTCCAGGGCACGCAAGGGAGGTGAGGAGGAACGTGCCCAAACAGCGATCAGGTGAGGTGCCTGAGGCGGCCCCGGCCCTGATTCCGCTTATTAAATAGGGTCGCACCTTCCCTGCGCAAGTCAATCAAGCCAGTCCGCCGGAGGCCGGAACAGCCCGATTCTGTGGGATTTCGGTGTCACCTGCCCTTTTGGGCGGGTCGCCGACATATTGCGCCCGGGGCCGGATGAGATGACCGCTTTCCGCTTGTTCCAACATATGGGCAAGCCATCCGACCGTTCGCGCAAGTGCGAAAATCGCAACCGGCGCAGTGCCCGGCAGGCCGAACGCGGCGGCCATGGCGGCCAACGCGAAGTCCACGTTCGGCTCCTCGCCCAGGAGGTCGCGTCCCCTGTCCGCAAGCGCCCTGTAGACTGTGGGAAGCTCGATCGCGCCAAGCAGTGACACGGCCCGGACGTCACCCTCCGGGTAGAGCGGATGTCCAAATGCCGGGACCCTTTCGCCCTGATCGAGCCGCTCGCGCAGGGCTGTGGACGCCCCTACGTCGGCCGCCCGGGCGGCGAGCGTCTGCACAGCGGTGGCGGCTGTTCCGTGCAACGGGCCGCTCAGGGCCGCAAGACCCGCCAAGGCTCCGGCCGACAACGACGCGCCGGTGGAGACCGCGACCCGCGCCGCGAACGTCGAAGCATTGAGCTCGTGGTCCGCCAGGAGCACGAGGGCCTGCCGCAATGCATCGGCGGCTTCCGGGCGCCCCCATCTGGATGCAAGCCTCTCATGCGCCGGTCCATCGCCAACCCCGCAAATCGCGGCGCCTACGGCGCCGAAGACTTTGGCCGCGTCGACCCGGAGCGCCGATGGCGAGCGACCATAGGAAGGCGGATCTGCCATTGCCCTCTCCGCCAACGCCGCAAATACACCTTCAAGGCCGCCACCCCCTCCCGCCTTTCTGCCCCGATCAACCATGGTCCCGGCATCCCACCGCCACAGGAAGCGCGCCACGTCCTCGAGCGTTGCTCTCCGAGACAGCTCCACTGCGTCGACGCCCCGATACACAAGCCGGCCCTGGGCAATCGTCGAGACCGCGGACGGAAGGATCGGATCGCCCCATCGCATGGCCTCCCTCGCGACCTGGGCCCTCGGCGGTCGCCCCGTCGTGCGCCGCGCGAGCCGGTCAACGTCCTCCGCTCGGTAAAGATGTCGGCGAGGATCGTTCGGATCTGGCTTTGCCCGCACGCGACCGCGGCTGACGTTGGCATAGAGCGTCTGCTGCTTGACGCGCAGGCGCGCGAGCGCCTCTTCCGCACTGAGCCACATTGACCGTTTCCATCAAGATTGACGTCAATATTGCTGAGCCTACCTTAGGTTCGTGCGCATGCAAAGGAGCTTCAAATGAGCGGATTGGACGACGTCGTCGCCGCCGATACGGCGCTTTCCGATGTCGATGGCCTCGCGGGCCGGTTGATCATTTGCGGGCATTCGCTCGATGAGCTTGCGGGGCGCACCAGTTCCGAGCAGGTGCTTGCGATGCTGCTTGCGGGCAAGTTTGAGGTTTCACCCACGAAGGCCGCACTCGGTGCATCTCGCGTCTCGGCGTTCACGGACCTTGCGCCGCATCTCCCATCCGTCGCTGACCTCACGCTTTTCGAGGCGGTCCGTGCCCTGGTTGCCCGGATTCCCGACGGAACATCGCTCGAGACGGCCCTCACGCTCGTGGCGGCACCTGCGGTCCTCGTCCCGGCCCTTCTCCGCCTTCGTCAGGGTCAGCCGGCCATCGCGCCTGATCCGACTCTCGGCCACAGTGCCGACATTCTACGGATGCTTCGCGGAGCGCCCGCACTTCCGGCGGAGGCCGCCGCGCTCGACACGTATCTCGTGACCGTCGCGGACCATGGTCTGAATGCGTCGACTTTCGCGGCGCGCATCGTCGCCTCGACGCAGGCGGGCCTGACTTCATCGGTGCTTGCCGCCATGGGGGCCCTCAAGGGTCCCCTCCATGGCGGGGCGCCCGGCCCGGTTCTCGACATGATCGATGCCGTGGGCATACCCGGCCGCGCCGAGGCCGTGCTCGGCGATATGCTCGCGCGCGGCGAGCGCCTGCCGGGCTTCGGCCACCGAGTGTATCGCGTGCGCGACCCGCGGGCCGACGCGCTCAAGGCTGCCCTCGCCCGCCTGCGCAGGACCGACAGGCTTGAGCTCGCCCTCGCGGTCGAGACCACGGCCCTGCGCCTGCTCAAGGACAAAAAGCCCCAGCGGCCGCTCGAGACCAATGTCGAGTACTTCACCGCGCTCCTGCTCGATACCCTCGGCTTTCCGCGGGACGCATTCACCGCAGTATTCGCCATGGGCCGCACCGGCGGCTGGATCGCGCACGCCCGCGAGCAGGCGATTTCGGGGCGGTTGATCCGCCCCAAATCGCGCTACATCGGGCCCACGCCGATGGCCGCCGCCTAAGCCGCGGGTTTGGGGGGGAGTTGGGCGCCGGGCGTGGACAGCGAAATTTTGAGTTCTTCCTCAGTCATATCGGCCGGAACGTCTGCAAATAGAGGCGTGGACAGATAGCGTTCGCCGGTGTCCGGCAGCATGGCCAGGATGGTTGATCCGGCGGGCGCCTTCTCGGCCACCCTGAGCGCGGTCGCGAAGGTGCCGCCCGAGGTGATGCCCACGAAGATGCCCTCCTTCTGGGCGAGCTGCTGGCTCCATTTGAGCGCCTCGGGCCCGGGGATGGTGATGACCTCGTCGATGAGCTTCATGGCCACCGCGTCCCCGGTGATCTTGGGGATGAAATCGGGGCTCCATCCCTGGAATGGATGCGGCTTCCAGGCCGCATGCCGCGCCGACGGCGACCCGTCGGGGTTGCGCGGCTGATCCTGGTGCGAGGTGAGCATCGGGGCCGTCTCCGGCTCGCCCACCACGATCCGGGTGTTGGGCATCTTTTCGCGCAGCACCTTCGCCACGCCCTTGAGCGTGCCCCCCGTGCCGAAGCCGGTAACCCAGTAGTCGAGCCTTTCGCCGGCGAAATCGCGCACAATCTCCTGCGCGGTCGTCTTGCTGTGAAATTCCGGGTTGGCTTCGTTTTCGAACTGCCGGCTCATCCACCAGCCATTGGCTGCCGCCAGTTCCTTGGTCTTGTCGATCATGCCCGTAGCCCCCAGAGGCGCGGGGGTGAGCACCACTTTGGCGCCCAGGAACCGCATGAGCTTGCGTCGCTCGACCGAAAAGCTCTCGGCCATGGTGACCACCAGCGGATAGCCCTTGGCGGCGCACACCATGGCAAGCCCGATCCCGGTATTTCCCGAAGTCGCCTCGATGACCGTCTGGCCCGGCTTGAGCTCTCCCGACTTCTCGGCCGCCTCGATCACCCCGAGCGCAAGCCGGTCTTTCACCGAACTCAGGGGGTTGAACGCTTCGATCTTGACATAGAGGTTGATGCCCTTCGGGGCGAGCTTATTGATCCTGACGACCGGAGTGTTGCCGACCGTTCCCAGAATGCTTTCGTATTTCATGGACTTCTCCGCCTGAGACCCCCTGTCGATAGACTATGTCGACCGCCGGGCCCAAACAATGATCGAAACGCCTGGTATCTTGACCATGGCGACCGCCTGCCCGGCACGATGGGCTAAATCACTGTCGCGGGAGTGAACTCATGCCACTGAGCCTCGACCTTCACGGCCTTGCAACCGACGCAGGCGCATCTGAGCGGGGAGCGCTGATGGCCCCCGAGGCGCTTCGTATCGCCGGTCTCGCCGAAACGCTGGCCGAGCTCGGTCATAGCGTCGACGATCACGGGGATTTCCGCCCGTCGCGGACACCTCGAACCGCCGAAAACCGGCGGCGGGAGATTATCGCCGTCGCTGCGGAAGCCAGCATGCGCGGCTACCAGTCCCTCAAATCCGGCCGGTGCCCGGTGTTTCTCGGGGGCGACCACTCCATTTCGATGGGCAGCGTGTCGGGGGTCGCCAAGTGGTGCGCCGAGCACGATCGCGAGCTCTTCGTGCTCTGGTTCGACGCCCATGGCGACTTCAACACGCCCGCGATCTCGCCCTCGGGCAATCTCCACGGCATGGCGCTAGCCCTGCTGTGCGGGGAGCCGGAATTCGACGACGCGTTCGGCGGACCCTGGCGCATCGGCATCCGCGCCGAAAACGTCGCCCTGTTCGGGACCCGCTCGATCGATCCCGGAGAGAGGGCCCTGCTGGAGGCCCGCGGAATCGAGGTCATCGACATGCGCACCATCGACGAGCAAGGCGCGACAATGCCGGTTCGCCGGCTGATCGAGCGCGTGGCCAAGGTCGATGGCCACCTCCACCTGAGCCTGGACATCGATGCCATGGACCCTTCAATCGCCCCCGGAGTGGGAACCACCGTCCCGGGCGGCCTCACCTATCGGGAGGCGCACCTGGTGATGGAGATGCTGCACGATGCCGATATCGTGCGCTCGCTCGATATCGTCGAACTCAACCCGGTCCTCGACCACGCCGGCAGGAGCGCGAGGCTCTTGGTCGACCTCGCGGCGAGCCTGTTCGGCCGTCAGGTCATCACCCGGCGCCGCTGATCGGATCGCCCCACGCCGCCTTGCGCGCCATCCTGAACGCCTCCCTGGCGCGGTTCGGCACGACGCGGGTCTGCAGGCCCGCCTGGGCGCAGATCGAGAGCGTTACGGCGGGCTTGGCGACAAGGGGAGATCGGATGACGCGGCCCGGCGCGGCGGTTCCAATGCCCGGACGCGCCGCGACGAGATAGGAGAACTTCTCGTCTTCGTAGCCCAGGGTCCCGCCCTTGAGGTGCATGTGCCGGCGAAGGCGCGGCAACCGCACCGCGAAATGGCACCAGTCCGGCGGGGTCAGCGGACAGGGCCGATCATGCGGGCACGGCGCCAAAAGTTGCGCCCCAAGCGCCACCAGCCGAGTCCGCGCGGCCATCAGCCGCTCGTAATCCTGCGGCCGGCCCGGCTCGACGAGCACGAGCGCGCCCGCTGTCGCCGTCCAAAGGGCCTCGGCCGTGCGGGGTACGTCCGACTCCGCCAATTCGGTCAGGGCATAGGCGCACGTCACCAGATCGGCCGGCGTCTCCGCCCCGACGCGCAGATCGGCGCGTTCCGCCACGATCTCGAGCCTCGAGGTCTCCTCCCCCACCGCACTCGCAAGGGCCAGGAAGGCGGGATTTGTGTCGCGCAGCCGCCCGCGCCGAAGCGAGGGGAACTCGCGTTCGGCAGCCCAGGCGGCGGTTCCGGGCCCCGTTCCCGCATCCAGCAGAGTCTCGGGCGCGAAGTCCGGCGCCCGTGCCGCCAGCTCATCGAGCACGGTCCCCACCGCCGCATAGGTCGCGGGCATCCGGCTCAGGGCATAGGCCAGCGCTTCGCCGCCCTCACCGACGACATCGGCCGACCGCCCGCGCGCCCGGTAGTGCCTGGAAATGAGGCTCGCGCTGGCTCTGAGTCCGGCTCCCGGCTGGCCCGCCGCGCGCCTCTCGAGCGCCTCGCGCAGCTCAGGAGGAAGACTCGCGGTCATGGGGCTCCTCAAATGAAACCGGGGAGCGCGGTTCCGCGCTCCCCGGCAATTCCGCGACCGGCAGAGACCGGCGTCACGCGCTCGTCGCCTGCGCCTCTTCCTTCTTGCGCTCGGAGTAGATGTAGAGCGGCCGGGCGTCCTTGTTGTTCACCACATCCTCGGAAATCACCACTTCCTCGACACCATCGAGGCTGGGCAGGTCGAACATGGTGTCGAGCAGAATGCCCTCCATGATCGACCGCAGGCCGCGCGCGCCCGTCTTGCGCTCGATGGCGTGCTTGGCGATCGCCTTGAGCGCGTCCTCGTGGAAGGTGAGCTCGGTATCCTCCATGGCGAACAGCCTCTGGTACTGGCGCACCAGCGCGTTCTTGGGCTCGGTCAGAATCTGGATCAGCGCCGGCTCGTCGAGATCCTCGAGCGTGGCGATCACCGGAAGACGGCCGATGAATTCGGGAATGAGGCCGAATTTCACCAGGTCCTCGGGCGCAACTTCCTTGAGGATGTCGCCCACGCGGCGGTCGCGCGGGTCCTTGACTGTGGCGGCAAAGCCGATGCCCGAGCCCTCCGAGCGGGCGGCGATGATCTTTTCGAGGCCTGCAAAGGCGCCGCCGCAGATGAACAGGATGTTGGTCGTGTCCACCTGCAGGAATTCCTGCTGGGGGTGCTTGCGCCCGCCCTGGGGAGGCACCGAAGCGATGGTGCCCTCCATGATCTTGAGCAGCGCCTGCTGCACGCCTTCGCCGCTCACGTCGCGGGTGATCGAGGGGTTGTCCGACTTGCGCGAGATCTTGTCGACCTCATCGATGTAAACGATGCCGCGCTGCGCCTTTTCCACATTGTAGTCGGCCGCCTGCAGCAGCTTGAGGATGATGTTCTCCACGTCCTCGCCGACATAGCCCGCTTCGGTGAGCGTGGTGGCGTCAGCCATGGTGAACGGCACATCAAGGATGCGGGCCAGCGTCTGGGCGAGCAGCGTCTTGCCGGTCCCGGTCGGGCCGACGAGCAGGATGTTCGACTTGCTCAGCTCCACGTCCTGATTCTTGCTGGCGTGGTGCAGGCGCTTGTAGTGATTGTGGACCGCGACCGACAGCACGCGCTTCGCCCGGCTCTGCCCGATCACGTAGTCATCGAGAATCTTGCAGATTTCCGCAGGCGTCGGCACGCCGTCCGCGGACTTCACCATCGAGGTCTTATTTTCCTCGCGGATGATGTCCATGCACAATTCAACGCATTCATCACAGATGAACACGGTCGGTCCGGCGATCAACTTGCGAACTTCATGCTGCGACTTGCCGCAGAACGAGCAATACAGCGTGTTCTTGCTGGATTCGCCGGTGGAAGCTTCTTTGGACATCCGTCACTCCTCAGGGGCGTCGCCCCCGCCAACCCGCGCTTTGCGGTCCAACGCTAACGCACGAGACGATAACAATATATTGCCGGGTCGAGATTAGCGACCGATCCGCCCCCCCACAATGACAGGATCGTCACACTCCAGTGTTCGCTTCGTTCACCCTTAACGCCGCTGATTTTACGCGGTTTCCGGCGCCGGACGCTTCTCGAAGACCGAATCGATGAGCCCGAAATCCTTGGCCTGCTCGACGGTCATGAAATTGTCGCGCTCGAGCGCCTGGTGAACCGTGTCGTAGTCCTGCCCGGTGTGCTTGACGTAGATTTCGTTGAGCCGGCGCTTCAGCCGTTCGGTGAACTGCGCATGAATCAGGATGTCGGTGGCCTGTCCCTGATAGCCGCCCGAGGGCTGGTGAACCATGATGGAGGCATTGGGCAGGGCCGCGCGCATGCCTTTCTCGCCGGCGCAAAGCAGCAGCGAGGCGGCTGAAGCGGCCTGCCCCACGCAAAGCGTGGCGACCGCCGGGCGGATGAACTGCATGGTGTCGTACATCGCCAGCCCCGCGGTCACCACGCCGCCGGGGGAATTGATGTACATGGAGATCTCCTTTTTCGGATTCTCCGACTCCAGGAACAGCAGCTGGGCGATGACCAGGGAGGACATGTTGTCCTCGATCGGCCCGGTGACGAAGATGATCCGCTCCTTGAGCAGGCGGGAATAGATATCGAACGCCCGCTCGCCACGATTGGTCTGCTCGACGACCGTCGGCACCAGATAGTCGTAATAGGTATCGACGAGATCTCTCATGGATTTGCCCCTGGGTGAGAAAGTGCCGAATCGGCCGGAGAAAGCCGAGGTGAGACGGGCTCGCGTTAAGGCCCGGTAAAGCCAGAGATAGGCGGGACTGAGGCAGCCGGCAAGCTCCCTGCCCAACCGGGCAGGACGACGGTAAATTCGCGCACGGACGGCCTTTACGGCGCCACATCGGCTTGCGAGCATGGGGCGGCTCTAACTTGGGGGAGACCGCCAACCATGAAACTCGCCACACTGCTTATGGCAGCGGCCCTGCCGCTGCTTGCCGCCGGACCGGCTCTCGCCGCCGGGAACACCTCGTCGGACGCCGCAGCCGGTGCCGCGGCCGACAGCAATTCCAACTCCAACAGCAATGTCTCCGGCGGCGACATCGTCACCGCCCGCGACCCCAACTCGATCGTCACGGCCCTCTCGAATGCGGGCTATCCTGGCAAGCTCGAGAAGATGGACAGCGGCCGCAGCTCCATTTCGGTCCAGATTTCAGGGCTGAAGACCTATATCGACTTCTACGACTGCGCCGACGACCTCACCGACTGCTACACGCTGCTGTTCAACGTCAGCCTCGATCTCAAGGACGGCACAACTCTGGCCAAGGCCAATGACTGGAATTCGGACCAGATCACCGGCCGCGTGTGGCTGGACAAGAACAACGATCCCACGCTCGACTTCGCCGTCTCGACCTTCGACGGGTTCACCCCGGCGGTATTCGAGCAGAATCTGAAGCTCTGGGACAAGAAGATCGGCGATTTCAAGGACTTCTTCGACTTCTGATCCTTTTCGCCAGGACCTGCGGAGGGCGGCGCACCGCTGGCGCGCCGCCCTTTCCGCGGGACGCGCAACGGGCTTGGAAACGAAGCCTCGCCGGTCCTATCGTTGGCCATGAACCAACTTTCTCCGCCCGCCGCCTTTTCGATTTCTCCGGCCGACCGGCGCGCCTCCGCAGGGCCCCGCGATCCGGCGTTCTACCGCAACCCCTACGGCTTTTATTCGGCCCTGCATCGGTCCACCCCCGCCTTCTTCTGGGAAGACTACGGCCATTGGTGCTTTGCCGGCTTCCGCGAGGTGAACGGGCTGCTCCGCGACAAGCGCTTCGGCCGGGAAATCCTGCACGTGATGACCCGCGAGGAGCTGGGCTGGCCGCCCCCCAAGGCGCATACGGCCGCCTTCGACCTCACCGAGAAATACTCCCTGCTCGCCCTCGAGCCCCCCGCTCACACGCGCCTTCGCACCCTGGTCAACCGCGCTTTCGTTTCGCGCAATGTGGCGGCGCTGCGCCCGCGGATCGAGCGGCTCGCCAACGAGATCGTCGACCGGCTGGAGCCGGAGGGCCGTGCCGAACTCATACGCAGCTTCGCGGCGCCGATCCCTGCCATCGTCATTGCCGAGATGATCGGCATCCCCGCCGAAATGGCGCCGCAACTGGTCAGCTGGTCCAACCGCATGGTGCGGATGTACATGTTCGGCGTGACGCACGAGGCCGAGCTCGACGCAAACGACGCGGCGCAGGATTTCCTCGACTATCTTCGCGGCGTGATCGCCGAGCGGCGGCGCGCGCCGCGCGAGGACCTGCTCACCCATATGCTGACGGCCGACCCCGTGGACGGCCAGAAGCTCACCGAGGACGAGGTCGTCTCGACCGCGATCCTGCTGCTCAACGCCGGGCATGAGGCGACGGTCCACACCACGGGCAACGCGGTCAAGACCATCCTCGAGAGCGGCCTTGCCCCTGGAACGCTGTTCTCATCGCCGGAGCAGACCGAAGCGACGGTGGAGGAGTGCCTGCGCTACGACGCGCCGCTGCACATGTTCACCCGCTATGCCCTCGAGGACGTGATGCTCGAGGGCGGCATCGCCCTCAAGAAGGGCGAGGTCATCGGTCTCATGCTGGGGGCCGCCAACCGCGACCCCCTGCGCTTCAAGAATGCCGACGCATTCGATCCATTCCGCTCCGACGGCCAGAACGTCAGCTTCGGCGCAGGCATCCATTTCTGCATCGGCGCCCCGCTCGCGCGCATCGAGCTTCAGGTGGCCCTGTCGACGCTGTTCCGGCGTTTGCCCTCGCTGCGCCTTGAAGGCGAGCCCCGCTATAACAATGTCTATCACTTTCACGGGCTGGAGCGGCTCGACGTGAGCTGGTGAGGGTGTGATCTATCAATATCTGCTTTTGGCCCACCTGCTGGGCCTGGCGCTGTTCCTGATCGGGCACGGCGTGTCGATGGTCTTCTCCGAGACGCTGCGCCGCGAGCGCGACCCAGTGCGGCTGCGCGCCACGCTCGATCTGTCGCTGTCGGGCCTCGCGGCCAACTATCTGGGCCTGCTGCTGCTGATCGGCTCGGGCATCTGGCTCGGTTTCGCCGGCGGCTTCTGGGGCCAGGGCTGGCTCTGGACGGCGATCGCCATCCTCGTTTTCGAGATCGGGCTCATGATCTTCATGGGCGTCACCTATTTCGGCCGCGTCAGAACGGCCGTGGGCCTCCAGCCCTATCGCCGGACCGGCCAGGTTCCGCTTGGCCCCGTCGCCTCGCCCGAGGCGCTCGACCGGCTCTTGAGCGCGCCCCAGCCGCGCATCACGATGGGCCTGGGCCTTCTGGGCCTGCTGGCCCTGATCGTGCTGATGGTGCTCAAGCCGTTCTAGGCAATGCCGCCATGGCGGCCGGAACGAGATCAGGCAGATCCTCGCTGATGAGGCCGGCGCCGCCGAAGCGGCTGGCCGCCTCCCCATGCACAAAGACCGCCGCCGCGGCCGCCTCGAAGCCTGGCATTTTCTGCGCAAGCAGGCTCGCAGCAATCCCGGCCAGGACGTCGCCCGAGCCGGCGGTGGCGAGCGCAGGCGGCGCGTTGGCGTTGATCGCGGTCCTCCCGTCGGGGGCTGCAATCACCGTATCGCTGCCCTTGTAGATCACGATCGCCCCCGAGCGTGCCGCGGCCGCGCGGGCCCGCTCGAGCTTGCCACCCTCGATCGCGCCGAAGAGCCGGATGAACTCGCCCTCGTGCGGCGTAAGGATGACCATCCGGTCCGGCCGCTCCGCGATCGCCTGGAACAGCGTTCCGGGTGCGTCCTTGAACACGGTCATTGCATCGGCGTCGAGCACGGCGGCCGGCGCCAGCTCGAGCACATCGAGCACGTGGGCGCGCGTGGCCTCGGTGACGCCCGCCGCCGGGCCGATGAGGACCGCGTCCGCCCGGCCGTGCAGCATCTCGCGGAACGCCTCCCGCGTCGCGAACGGCCTGGTCATCACCGCGGTGACGTGCGCCGCTTGCGCCGCCAGCGCCTCGTGCGTGCCGACGAGGGTCACCGCTCCCGCCCCCGCCCGGAGCGCCGCCATGGCGCCGAGCCGGGCCGCTCCGGTCTGCAGCGGCCCACCAGAGACGACCAGCACCGATCCGCGCGAATATTTGTGCGCCTCCCCTCCAGCGCGCGGAATGGACCACAGATGCGGCCCGTTCTCGTACGTTCGCGCGCCGATTTCAGTGAGAACGCTGCGCGGAATGCCGATATCGGCGAGCACGACCTCCCCGCACAGGTCGCGCCCCGGCGTCAGCAGGTGCCCCGGCTTCTTGCGGAAGAAGGTGACGGTGAGATCGGCGCGGATCGCGGTGCCGCGGATCGCCCCGCTCGCTCCATCCACCCCCGACGGGATGTCGACGGCAACGACTGGAACGCCGCTCGCGTTGACGCGATCGATCAGCAACGCGGCCTCGCCGGCGACATCGCGGTCCAGACCGGCGCCGAACAGCGCATCAACGACGAGCCCGGCGTCCGCCAACTCGGCCGGTCCCGCCTCGCCCCAGCGGCCGGCATTGACCGCGGCGTCGCCCCTCAGGCGGCCCCGCTCGCCCATCAGCGTGACCCGCACGGTCCAGCCTGCCTCGCGCAGCTGCCGCGCTACCACGAATCCGTCGCCGCCATTGTTCCCCGGCCCGCACAGGACCAGCACCGGCCGCTTTGCCAAGCGGCGCAGTATCTCCCGCGTCACCGCCCTCCCCGCATTCTCCATCAGCGTCAAGGACGGAACGCCCGAGGCCTCCGCCAGCCGGTCGGCGATCGACATCTGTTGCGGCGTAAGCAGCTCGTGCATGGGTCCGTCTTAGCGCGGCTGCCGCGACCGCGAAAGCGTGGTCCGGCGTCCCTCCCCCGCACGGCTCGGAGAATGAGCGGCGCCGAAACGCACATCGTCATCTCCAAATGCAAAGGCCGCCCGGAGGCGGCCTTCCACACGTCCGTCGCCACGAATGCGTCAATGGTCGTGGTCGTGGTCGTGGTCGTGATGGTGCTCGTCCGGCACCTCGTCGCCCTCATCCTGGATGATCTTCGCGAGGTCCTCGCGGCTCATCTTCTTGTCGGTCAATGTCGCGAGCTCGGCGACGAAATCGACCACCTTGTTCTCGAACACCGGCGCGCGCAGGCCGGCGAGGGCCGCCGGGTTCTTGCGGTAATAGTCATAGACCTGCTGCTCCTGGCCGGGGAAGCGGCGCACCTCGGCGATCAGCGCCTGCTGGTGCTCGTCCTCAGTTACTTCGATCTTGTTCTTGTTGCCGATTTCGGCGACCACCAGCCCGAGCCGGACGCGGCGCTCGGCGATGCGACGATACTCGGCCCGCGCGTCTTCTTCGGTCGTTCCCTCGTCCTCGAAGGAGCGGCCGTGATCCTTCACCTCATGCTCGACCCGCTGCCAGATCGAGTCGAATTCGGCATCGACCAGCTGCTCGGGCACAGCGAATTTGTGGGCCTCGTCCAGTTTGTCGAGAATCTGCCGCTTGATCGCCTGCCGGCTCATGGAGGCAAGCGCAGCGGTCATCTGCTCGCGCACGGCAGTCCGCAGCGCATCGATATTATCGAGGCCGAGACGCTTGGCGAAGTCGTCATTGAACTCCCCGGCCATCGGCGCGTCGATATGCAGGACGGAAACCTCGAAGGAGGCCTTTTTCCCCCTCAGCTCCTCGCGGCCGTAGTCCTTGGGGAAGGTGACTTCGATCTGCCTGCTCTCGCCCTTCTTCATGCCGATGAGCTGTTCCTCGAAGCCTGGGATGAACTCTCCCGCCCCCACGATCACATGTGCGTGGTCCGACGAGCCGCCCGGAAACGTCTTGCCGTCGATCTTGCCGACGAATGAAATGCCAAGATTGTCGCCCTCGGCCACTGCGCCGTCCTCTGGCTTGGGCTCGTAGCCCCGGTTCTGCCGGAAGACGCGCTGCATTTCCTTTTCGACGTCCTCGTCGGTCACCTCGACCACTGGCCGGTCCAGCGTCAGCGACTTGAAATCCATGAGTTCGACGGCTGGCAGCACCTCGTAGCTCACATCGAACTTGAGGTCGGATTCGCCCTCGAGCACGCGATTGATGGTGCCCTGGTCCTCGGGCAGGTCGACCTTGGGCTGCGCCGCCGCGCGCTCGGAGCGCTCGGTCAGGGCGTTGCCCACGGTGGCATTGATGGCATCCTGCATCACCTCGGCCATGGCCGATTTGCCATAGACCTTCCTGAGATAGGTCGTGGGCACCTTGCCGGGCCGGAACCCCTTGATATTGGCTTGGTTCTTGAGCTCGCCCAGCCGCGCGTCGAGCCGCGAGGTAAGATCGCTCTTGGGGATGACCACGCTCAGCTTGCGCTTCAGGCCTTCATTGAGGGTTTCTGTGACCTGCATTCAATCGGATCCGTTCTTGCCGTTCCTGGCGGTTTTGGCCCTGTGCGATGTCCGGAGAGACTGGTGCGGGTGAGAGGATTTGAACCTCCACGCCTTTTGGGCGACGGAACCTAAATCCGTTGCGTCTACCAGTTTCGCCACACCCGCAACCGCCCACCGGCCGGGCTGGCGAGCAGATATAGGAACTCGCGCATCGCGTCAAAGCCCGATGTCGGCATCCGGCCGACAGCTCCGAGCAGAGAAATCCGCTCATTTCTTTGGCAGCTTCGGCGCCTCATCGCATCAGGCTTGACCGCAAGGAAGGCAGCATGCCCATTATTTGGGCAAGGCGAACGGCGCGGAGGCTCGATTTCACGCGAGGGACTCCCGGCAACGCTCTGCCGAACCAGTGATTTCACCCATCCGCATCGAGCTGGCACGAGCCGTGCATCCGGATGGGCAACGACCCGCAAGGGTTTAGCGGAGGCCCGAATGAAGAAGATCGAGGCGATCGTAAAGCCGTTCAAGCTGGACGAGGTGAAGGAGGCGCTGCAGGAGGTCGGCCTGCAGGGCATTACCGTCACTGAGGCCAAGGGCTTCGGACGCCAAAAAGGGCACACAGAGCTCTATCGTGGCGCCGAGTATGTCGTCGACTTCCTGCCCAAGGTGAAGATCGAGGTCGTCTGCCCCGACGAGTTCGCCGACAAGGCCATCGAGGCGATCCGCAGCGCGGCGCAAACCGGCCGCATCGGGGACGGCAAGATCTTCGTCTATTCGATCGAGCAGGCCATCCGCATCCGCACCGGCGAATCCGGCGACGACGCGCTCTAGCGCCGCCACAGACCAACAACGAACAGCAAGGACCTCAACGGGGACAACCATGACGACCGGAAACGACATTCTCAAGAAGATCAAGGACGAGAACATCAAGTACGTCGATCTTCGCTTCACCGATCCGCGCGGCAAGCTCCAGCACGTCACTTTCGACCAGACCATGATCGACGAGGACGTCTTCGAGGAAGGCACGATGTTCGACGGCTCCTCGATCGCCGGCTGGAAAGCGATCAACGAGTCCGACATGGTGCTGATGCCCGACCCGGACTCGGCCTATGTCGATCCGTTCTTCGGCGCCTCGACCCTCGCCATCAATTGCGATGTGCTCGAACCCCTCACCTACCAGCCCTACAACCGCGACCCGCGCACGACCGCCAAGAAGGCCGAGGGTTACGTCAAGTCGTCGGGCCTGGGTGACTCGGTCTATTTCGGTCCGGAGCCCGAATTCTTCATCTTCGACGACGTGAAGTATTCCAACACGACCTACAATGTCGGCTTCCGCGTCGATTCATCGGAACTTCCCTCCAACACCGACACCGACTACGAGCAGGGCAACACGGGCCACCACATCGGCCTCAAGAAGGGCTACTTCCCAGTCCCCCCGCTCGACAGCGCGCAGGATATCCGCGGCGAAATGCTCGCGGCCATGGGCGCCATGGGCGTGCCGATCGAGAAGCACCACCATGAGGTGGCCTCGGCCCAGCACGAGCTCGGCATGAAGTTCTCGCCGATCATCAAGGCGGCCGACAACGTGCAGATCTACAAGTACGTCATCCACCAGGTGGCCAACGCCTACGGCAAGACGGTCACCTTCATGCCCAAGCCCGTCTATGGCGACAACGGCTCGGGCATGCATTGCCACCAGTCGATCTGGAAGGACGGCAAGCCGCTGTTCGCGGGCGACCAGTATGCCGGCCTGTCGATGGAAGCGCTCTACTACATCGGAGGCATCATCCGGCACGCCAAGGCGATCAACGCCTTTACCAACCCCACCACCAATTCCTACAAGCGTCTGGTCCCCGGCTTCGAGGCCCCCGTGCTGCTCGCCTATTCGGCGCGCAACCGCTCTGC
>DASZSH010000111.1:0-14736 GCA_035548755.1 Devosia sp. | reverse complement strand
CCTCGCCCACGAGCTTTAAGGAACCCACCATCGATCGGACCTGCGAGTGCAGGAAACTGCGCGCCGAAGCGCGGACGACAAGCGTGTCGCCTTCGCGGGAAACGTCGAGACGGTCGAGTGTCTTCTCAGGCGATCTGGCCTGGCACTCGGCGGCGCGGAAGGTGGTGAAATCGTGTTTGCCGAGCGCCAGCTGGGCGGCTGCGTGCATGGCCTGTGCATCGAGCGCCATCGGGCAATGCCAGACGCGGTGCTCGTCAAGGGCGGGCCGGCCGCGACGATTGAGGATGCGGTATTCGTAATGCCTCGCGATGGCCGAGAAACGGGCCTCGAAGTCGCTCGGAACGAGGCCCGCTTCGAGGACGGCCACCGGATGCGGCTTTGTATGAAAATTCAGGGCTTCGCGGATCCGGAACGGGTCCCACTCGCGGCTCAGGTCGAAGCTCACGACCTGGCCGAGCGCGTGCACTCCCGCGTCGGTTCGGCCCGCCGCCTGAACGGCGACGGTTTCGCCGGACATCTTGCCGATCGCCTCCTCCACGACCTGCTGGACGCTGAGCGCGCCGGCCTGCCGCTGCCAGCCGGCGAACGGAGTTCCAACATATTCGAGCACGAGGGCGTAACGAGGCATGTCAGCGACCGTCACTCAACCGGCACAGTCCGGCAGTGTCCCGGCGCCGCGCAGAAACTGTTCGGCATCCAGGGCGGACTTGCCCTCGCGCTGCACCAATGAAAGCCGAACGCCACCGACGCCGCAGGCGATCGTGAGCCCGGGCAGGATCGTGCCCGGCTTGGCCTCAGCGGGTGCAAGGCTCGAGCGCAGGGCCCTGATGCGGGTTTTCGCGCCGCCCAGTTCAAGCTCGAACCATGCGCCGGGCGAAGGCGACATGCCCCGAATGAGGTTGTGGACCTCCTGGGCCGGCCTGCTCCAGTCGATGCGCGCTTCGGCCTTGTCGATCTTATGAGCGTAGGTAACGCCTTCTTCCGGCTGCGGGGTGAAGGTCAAGGTGCCACGTTCGAGGGCGGCAAGGGCGCGGCGCATCAGATCGGCACCGACCAGCATCATGCGATCGTGCAGTTCGCCGGCAGTCATGTCAGGGCCGATGGGCATTTCCTCGGCCAGCGCCACCGGCCCGGTGTCGAGACCCTCGTCCATCTTCATCACCACAACGCCGGTGCGGGCGTCCCCCGCCAACACGGCCCGCTGGATCGGAGCGGCCCCGCGCCAGCGCGGAAGCAGCGAGCCATGGAGGTTGAGAAATCCCAGGCGTGGCGCCTCCAGCACCGGCCCAGGCAGAATGAGGCCATAGGCGACGACGACGCCAAGATCCGCCTCGAGTGCGGCAAGGGCGATCTGCTCGGCCTGGTTCCGCAGGGTTTTTGGCGTCCGTACGGGAATGCCGAAGCCATCGGCGGCAACATGCACCGGCGACTTGCGCTCCTGCTGTCCGCGCCCGGCCGGCCTGGGCCCGCGCGTATAGACCGCGACGACCTGATGGCCGGCGGCGACGATTTCAGCGAGGGTGGGCACAGCGAATTCCGGCGTGCCCATGAAGATGATTTTCAACCGGTCACCTCGACGGGGCAGTCGGCGGGCTGGCGCGGGAACAATCGACCGGCGCCATGGGTCCTATGGCCCGGTCAGCTCGCCTTCTTGGCCAGCCGCTCGGCCTTCTGGAACTTCTTGAGCACACGGTCGCGCTTCAGGCGCGAAAGATAGTCGATGTAGAGGACGCCATCGAGGTGGTCGAGCTCATGCTGAATGCAGATGGCAAGGCGGTCTTTGGCCTCGCGCGTGATGCGCTTGCCCTCGAGGTCGGTGTACTCCACGGTCACCTCGGCGGGGCGCTCGACATCGTAGTAGATCTCGGGGATCGACAGGCAGCCCTCTTCGGTGGTCACGGTCTCGTCCGAGTATTTCTTGATCTCGGGGTTGATCATGACGATAGGGTCTTTCGGCTCGCCGTCCTTGCTGAGATCCATCACGACGATACGCTTCATCTCGCCGATCTGGGTGGCGGCCAGGCCAATCCCGGGTGCGGCGTACATGGTTTCGAGCATGTCGGCCGCGAGCTGCCGGACCGACTCGTCCACCTCGGGGATCGGGTCGGCCACCTGACGCAGGCGCGCGTCGGGCAGCACAAGGATTTCGCGTTTCGCCATAGGGTGTCGGGCCTTTGAAGGAGTTGCGGGTCACATATGGTATGTGCCGGCCAAGGGTCAACCGGCTGTTGACCGCGCGTGAACAATACGAGAACTTGTTAAGCCGAATCGGCTAGGCTCAGGCGATGGACAAGGTTCTCTTTTCGCTCGGCGATCTTCCCGTGACGGGGGAGACCGCGCTCTATGCTGGCGCCGCCGGCATCGGGGCGCTGCTGCTGGCACTGCTGGTGATCGTGGTGCTGGGCAACCGGGCGCGGGCCGAAGAGGCCGCGCAGCGCGCTGTCGCCGCCGCCGCGGCCGATGCGCGGGCCCGAGAGGCGGAGCGTCAGCTTGCCGAGGTCATGCAGCGGCAATCTGAGATGGCCGGTCGAATGCAGACCATGGCCGAGATCTTCACCACACGGCAGGCCGATTTCGCCCGGCTGGTCAGCGAGCGGCTCGATTCGCAGAGCCAGCGCGTCGGTCAGGCGATCGAGGCCACCAACAAGAAGGCCGAGGAGTCTCTGTCCAAGCTCAACGAGCGGCTGGCCGTGATCGATCGCGCACAGGCCAACATCACCTCGTTGAGCAAAGATGTGGTGGGGCTGCAGTCGATCCTTTCCAACAAGCAGACGCGCGGCGCCTTCGGGCAGGGCCGGATGGAAGCCATCGTCGGGGACGGGCTGCCCGCGGGAAGCTATGTGTTCCAGCATACGCTTTCCAACAATTCCCGGCCGGACTGCGTCATCTTCATGCCCAACGGGGCGCCGCCGCTGGTGATCGACGCAAAGTTTCCGCTCGAAAGCTGGCAGAAGCTGAGCGCGGCTCAAACCGAGAACGACCACCGCGTGGCGGCGCTGGGCTTCCGCCAGGACATGCAGGTGCATATCCGGGCGATCTCGGAGAAGTACCTGATCCCCGGGGAGACGCAGGACACGGCGTTCCTGTTCGTCCCATCGGAATCGATCTTCGCCGATATCCACGAGCATTTCGAGGATGTGGTGCAGCGCGCGGCGCGCGCCCGCGTGGTGATCGTTTCGCCCTCGCTGCTGATGTTGTCGATCCAGGTCGTACAGGCGCTGTTGCGCGATGTGCGAGTGCGCGAGGAGGCGCACCGCATTCAAGCCGAGGTGCGCGAACTGGTAGGCGATGTCGGCCGGCTCAAGGATCGGGTGATCGCCCTGCAGAAGCACTTCACCCAGGCCAACAATGACATCGGCGACATCCTGACATCGACGAGCAAGATCGTCCGGCGCGGGCAGAAGATCGACGAGCTCGAGCTCGACGACGAGCCGCGCCTGTTGAGCGAACAGCGGCTGGCGGGCGAGTAACGGCTAGCCGTCCGCGACGATCGGCTCAAGCAGCGTGCAAAGGGCTTCGGCGGTGGCGTCCGTGCCGAGACGAGCCCCGACATACTTCTGTATGGCGGCCCCATAGACCGGCCACATCCGCCTCTGCAGATTCAACCCGCCTTCGGTGATGGCGATAATCTGCCCGCGTCCGTCCCCCTCGTAAGGCCGGCGCTGGACAAGCTCGGCTTCCGCGAGGCGGTCGACGAGACGGGAGACATTGTGCTGGGCGAGAAGGAGACGCGCTTCCAGCTCCTGCGGGCGAAGCGTGCCGCCCGCGTGCTTGAGCTCCAGAAGAACGTCGTACCAGGCGAGGGGCGGAAAGCCGGCCGCCTTGATGTCCGCCTCGACCAGACGCAGCGCTCTTCGCTGGGCCTTGATGAGGTAAACCCAAGCACGGGTGACGGCGGGAGAGGGACCGGGGAGTGACATGGTTTCACCCTAGCAAAACATGCAAATGCATCAAGCTTGACATGAACATGCAGTTGCATCTATATCAATGCAGTTGCATATAAATGGAGCGATGCATGAAGCACCCATTGATGAAGCTGGCCGAAATTCCCGAAAATGGAAGCGTGATCGTTCCCTTCTTCGGACGCGAGGTGCATGTCTACAATCGAGGTGGCCGGCCTCGGGCCGCGGCCAATGTGTGTCCTCACTTCGGGGGACCGCTGGAGTGCAAGGAGGGCAGGCTCGTTTGTCCCTGGCACAGCTCGGTCTTCGACATGGAAACGGGGGAGCGCCTGGAAGGCCCCGCAGGCAAAAGTGCAAGGCTTCTGTTCCTGTCCACGCGCGTGGAGGGCGACACGCTCTACTATGTGTGGGGAGAATAGTCGGCCGTGGTGCGTCTTTGTCGAACGCGACGGACCTCGAGCCCTACATTTCGGTCCTTGCGCGAAGCGCCTGGCTCAACGTGCCTTCGTCGAGATAGTCAAGTTCGCCGCCGACCGGCACGCCGTGGGCGAGGCGGGTGATCTTCACGCCCGTCTCACCCAGCCGGTCGGTGATGTAGTGCGCTGTCGTCTGGCCTTCGACGGTGGCGTTCATTGCGAGCACGATCTCGGAGAATTCGTGGGCGCGGCGAAGGAGCTGATCGATCGACAGATCATCGGGTCCGACGCCATCGAGCGGGGAGAGCACCCCGCCCAGAACGTGGTACTTCACGGGGCCGACGCCGGCGCGTTCGAGCGCCCATAGGTCCGCCACGTCCTCGACGACGATCAGCATGCCCGCTGATCGGCGAGGATCGGCGCAGATGCCGCATGGCGAGCGCGTATCGACATTGCCGCAGACCTCGCAGACCCTGACCGTTTCGACGGCGCGATCAAGCGCGGCCGCCAAAGGGATCATCAGCTGGTCCTTCTTCTTGATGAGCTGCAGAACCGCCCGCCGCGCCGAGCGCGGACCGAGCCCCGGCAGGCGCGCCAGAAGCTGGATGAGCTGTTCGATTTCGGGGCCGGCGGCCATATCAGTCGGTCAATCCGGTCGGTGAATGGGGAGCGTCAAGGGGGAGGGGAACCGCCCGTCGGGCGGCCTGCGATCCAGGGCCACGGGATCATGGAGACCGTTCACTGCCCACCATTCATCAGTCATAGCTCACCAGACTAGAACGGCAATTTCATGCCGGGCGGCAGGGGCAGGCCCTGGGTCATTTCCGCCATCTTCTGCTGCATCATCTGCTCGGCCTTGGCTTTGGCCTCGTTGTGGGCGGCGACGATCAGATCCTCGAGCACCTCGACGTCATCTTCCCTGAACAGCGAGGGATCGATGCTAAGGCCCTTCATTTCGCCTTTGCCGCTCATGGTCACGACCACCAGTCCACCGCCGGAGCGTCCCTCGACAGTGGCGCGTCCAGCCTCCTCCTGCATGTCCTGCATCTTCTTTTGCAGCTCTTCGGCCTTTTTCATCATGCCCATGAAATCGACCATCACTCGTCCTCACGCTCATCCAGGAATGCATCTTCATAGGCCGCGTCAGGAATCTGCTCCTCCCGTACCGTGACCTTTACGCTCGCGCCGGGGAACATTTCGAGGATCGCCTTGACCAGCGGGTCATCGCTCGCCTCAGCGCGGGCCTTCTCAGCGTGCTGATCCCGAATATCGCGAATCGTCGGACCAGTCGCTGGACGGCTCGACACGGAAACGCCCCAAGTCTGTCCGGTCCACTCGCGCAGGCGTCGCGAAAGGGTTTGGATGACAGCAGGATCGGCGCCTTCGACGAGGGCGACCTCGATCGCCTTCTCGCGAAAGGCTACGGGACGCATCTGTTGCTCGAGCGCGGTCTTGAGCAGGAGGTCCCTCTTTTCACCAGCGAGCGCCACGAGCTCGAGATAGGAGCGAGGGTTGGCCAATGCCTGCGCCTGGGCGCGCGGGGTCGCCTGCGGCGCGGGCACAGCCGCGCCGCCGAAGCGGGCCGGCGAATCGGCGCGTGGGGAGGAAGGCGGAGGGCCGCTACCGATCGAACCCCGGTGAGGCACGCTCGATGTCGAGGCTGCGCCCGGTGGAGACGCCTGCAACCGCGCGATCAGTTCGTCGGGGCTGGGCAGTTCGCTGGCATAAGCCAGGCGCACAAGCACCATCTCGGCGGCCTGCAGGCCATTGCCGGCCTGCTTGATCTCCTCAAGGCCGCGGAACAGGATCTGCCAGGCCCGGCTCAGCGCACGCATGCCCAGCTTCTGTGCGAGCTGCGGACCACGGGCGCGCTCGTCCGGGGTCAGCGATACATCGTCCGCCGCCGCCGGCACAACCTTGATGCGGGTAACAAGGTTGGTGAAATCGGCAAGATCGCCAACCACTGTTTCGGGGTCGGCGCCGGCGTCGTAAAGTTCGTGGAGGAGGCCGAGGGCGGCCGCGATGTCGCCGCCCATGAGCGCCTCGAACAGATCAATCGAGCGGGCGCGATCGCCGAGACCGAGCATCGCCTTGACGGTTTCCGCGGTCACCCTGCCATCGCCATGGCTGATCGCCTGGTCGAGGAGGCTCTGGCAATCGCGCACCGAGCCTTCCCCGGCGCGCACGATCATGGCGAGGGCCTCGGGCTCGTAGCCGATGCCTTCCTTGCCGAGAAGATCGGCCAGATGCGCCGTCATCGTTTCGGGCGGAACGCGCCGCAAGTCGAAGCGCATGCAACGGGACAGGATTGTGACCGGGACCTTGCGGATCTCGGTGGTGGCGAAGATGAATTTCACATAGGGCGGCGGCTCTTCGAGCGTCTTCAGCAGGCCATTGAAGGCCGCGGTCGAGAGCATGTGGACTTCGTCGATGATGTAAACCTTGAAGGGCGCCGAGACGGGGCCGTACTTCACCGAGTCGATGATCTCGCGAATATCGTTGATGCCGGTGTTGGAGGCGGCGTCCATCTCAACGACATCGACGTGCCGGCCCTCGATGATGGCGCGGTCGTGGATGCCTTCCCTGTCGAGGTCGAGCGTGGGATGGCGACCAGTCTCGTCCTCAAAATTGACGGCTCGGGCGAGGATGCGCGCGGTCGTGGTCTTTCCGACTCCGCGGATGCCGGTCAGCATGAAGGCATGCGGGATGCGGCCATGCTTGAAGGCATTGCGCAGAGTCTGGACCATCGCGTCCTGGCCGATCAGGGTCGAAAAGCTCGACGGGCGGTACTTGCGGGCGAGTACGAGGTAAGGGGTCGCTCCCGCCGGCGCGGGCGGACTCATATCGGCTTCCGGGAAAAGGGCATCGGCCATTGCAGGTATATAGCGGTCCAAACCGTGAACCGCAAAAGTTCGTCCTCGCCCAAGCGGCCGACGGCAACAAAAGGTGTGGGGAAGGCGAGAGGCTGGCAACGACCCGTGAAGGTCTCGTTGGGGCTGCTTCCTTCCGGACCTGACCCGGTTGGCGAGGAACACGTCCGCGCCAACCTCTCAGCCGGTATATTGGTCAAACCGCCCGGAATTGCAAGGCGCGAGGACGTAATCGCCGGAGCTAGAGGAGGTCGGTAAGGAATCGCGCCAGGTCGTCGGTCACGTGGTGGACGTGCGGGCCGCCACCGCGGCCCAGCTCCCAGTCGTCCACTTGGTCATGGGCGTAGTCCTCCGGAGCGACGACATGAACCGTCACCATGCCGCGCTGGTGCGGGATGAGGAGGTTCTTCTCAAGGTCGTCGAACATGGCGGCCCGGGTGGCGTCTATCCCGTGCGCGGCGAGAAACGCCTCGTAGGCTTCGGGCAGGGGCTTGGGCTTGTAGTTCATGTTGCGGATATCGAAGATGCCCGCGAACACGCCTTCTGCGCCAACCCGGCGCAAGACCTGGGTCGCATGGCCCACGTCACCGTTGGTGAGGATGAACTTGCGGCCGGGCAGAGCGGCAAGCGCGGCGGCGAGTTGCGGATGGGCCGGCACGCCGGAATAGTCGATGGCGTGGACGGTCTTGAGAAAGTGGTCCGGATCGACACCGTGGTGCAGCATGAGCCCGTGCAACGTGGTGCCATGATCGTGATAGTAGGCCTTCTGCAGCGCCCGAGCTTGGGCATAGGGCAGCCCGGTTACCGTCACCATGTAGTCAGAGATTCGCAGGTCGATTTGTGCAAAGAGATTGCACTCGCGGGGATAGAGGGTGTTGTCGAGGTCGAACACCCAATCGGTGACGTGTTCGAAGGCGGGACGAACTGGGGAGGCCATCATCCCTCCATTGTGCCAGAAGCCGCCGGCCATGCCATCGATTCGTTGAGATAGGCCCCCGGGCCCCGTCAGTTTCCAGATTCGCGGCCGAAAGTCCTGCGGAGCTCCTGCCTGGCGGGGCGCTGCGGGCGGCCTGTCACTGGCCGTTTCCGCCCGTTGCGCCGGTATCCCGCGTCCTGGGCTGATCGGCCATCTCCTGATGCCTCTTCTGGTTGAAGCCGCCGGTGACGTCGTCTTCGGGAGCATGTTTGTCGCGTCGCATGGGGCGCGCGTTGGCGATGCGACGGCTGATCTCCGCCGCCTTTTGCTTGCTCTCAGGCAATTTGGTGGTGGGCATGTCGCGTCCCTCCTGTTGTCACGCAGGGGTAACGGGAGGGGGCGGGAATGGTTTCGCCCTGCGAAGAGCAAGGGCGGTGCGCGCCGGCTGTCATGATTCGACTACGGGCGGTCTGCGAAGAAGGCTGAGCGGTATCGCGGCCGCCATGCCTGCCACCAAAGGGGAGTAGGCTGCCGGGGTGAACATGAGGCCGGGCGACGATCTGTCAGATCGCCGCCCGGGACTCGTCGCTGGGCTAGAACCAGATTACGGCAATGCGGAATAGAATGGCGGCCAGGCCGAGGCAGACTATGCCGAAACCCAGCCCGACAGGGGAGCCCCAACCATACCAGGTGAGTGCCTCCCTGGCGTACCGCCATTCTTCTTCTCTGGTCAAAGGCGCGTGAGCCATGGCTGATCTCCTCATTGCGCAGGACTTGCAAGCGGCGAGTGGTCCACACGGAAGCGAAAAACGCCTTCCTGTGCCTTTACGGCCATCGGCATCACCAGGGGCAGAACGAGGTCGCGGATACGCAGCTCCAGCCAGCTCTGCGCGTGCTTTTGCGAGCCCGCGGCGCGTCCGATCCTGATGACCTTCTGGGTACGCGGCTGCCGGAGTTCGAAGAAGCGGTCAAACGCCTCGTGCATGCCATCTTCCGCCTCGAGGCAGGCGGCAAGCACCAGGCCGTCCTCGATCGCCATCGATGCGCCCTGGCCGGAATGCGGGGCGACCGCATGGGCGGCATCGCCCATCAGCAGGATGTGGCCCTTGGCCCAATGCGGCAGCTCGGGCATGTCGTATATCGGATAGTGCCGGTCGATCGTTTCGACCGCTGCCATGATCCTGGCATTGTCGAGCGGATCGTCGCGGTGCATCGCCTCGACGAAGCGGGCATAGGCGCCCGGGTCGGTGATCGGCCCGGTCTGGTGTTCGCCTGCCGGATAGGTGTTGAACCACATCACCGGCTGGCCCGGCTCTGCCAGATAGCCGAAGAATGCCCGTTTTCCGAAGGTCATGTGCATACGGCCATGGGTCGGGGCCACACCGTCGACCCAGGTCAGGCCGCCGGTACCGATCAGCCCGGAATAGAGGGGCTGGGGCAGTTCGGGAAAGACCTTGCGACGGACCAGCGAGCGCAATCCGTCGCAGGCGACGAGCGCATCGAAGTAGTCGGAGGCGCCGGCATGAACGACCACGCCGTCGGCCTCGTCTTCAACGTCCTCGATGCCGTCTGCGAAGCGGAGCTCGATGTCGGCCTTTTCGGCTGCGTCCAGCAGCAGACCGCCGAGGGCGCCACGCCGGATCGTTACCGACGGTGCGCCGAAGCGATCGGCGTGGGTGCCGTAGTCCATTGTGCCGAGGCACCTGCCCCGCTCGTTGAACATCGTCAGGCCGCTGGTGAGCAGGCCGGAGGCGATGGTGGCGTCCGCCAGGCCGAGAGCCCGGAGGGCATTCACGCCATTGGGCGCAAGCGTCAGGAAAACGCCCTCGGTGCGGATCTGCGCGGCAGCCTTCCTTTCAAAGACCACGGGTCGAAATCCCCGCCGCTCGAGCGCAAGCGCAAGCGCCAAACCGCCGATGCCGGCTCCGGCGATGGCGATCCGAGAACGATTGCTGTGACCCCGAGATGGGGCAGGCTTGATGTTTTGCGACATTTGTGAGACCATCTGATTATTAGATGATCGAATAGTTAGATGATCGAACAAAAAGAGTCAAGAGACGAAAAGTCCGTGCTCATTGAGGAGCTCGGGCGGGGGCTCGTGCGCTGGCAGGACGCCACACAAAGGTACGACGAGGCCGTCGGGGAGATTTATGGGCTCAACGCCACTGAGCGGCTCTGTCTCAGTTTCCTGTGGCTGGGCCCGCAGACCGCCAGCGCAATCGCGCGTCACACGCGGCTGACGCCCGCGGCAGTCACGGCGCTGATCGACCGGCTCGAAGAGCGCGGCTTCGTTCGCCGCCTGTCGGACCCCAGAGATCGGCGCAAGGTTCTGGTCGAACAGGCGGAGGCCGCGCGGAAGGTCACCGCGGAGGCCTATGAGCCCCTGGGAGAACTGGGGGCAAAGGCCTTGGCTAAGTACTCTCTTGACGAACTCAAGGTGGTGAAGTCCGTGCTCGAGGACTCGCTCGCGCTTCAGGAAGACATGACGCAACGCCTGCTCGCCAGGCATGGCAGGACCTAGCGCTCGGCATCATCGCCGGGCGGCTGTGCGCGATCGCCTTTGCCGGCTGATGCTGTGGCGAAGTCGATCGCGACGAGGTCCCGGCCCCTAGCGCACAATAAGCGTGCCCGCGCCGTGTTCGGTGAACAGCTCCACCAGCACCACGTGCGGCGTCTTGCCGTTGAGAATGACCACGCCCTCGACTCCGTTCTCGAGCGCCTCGAGGCAGGTTTCGACCTTCGGAATCATCCCGCCCGAGATCGTACCGTCGGCGATCAGGGCCCGGGCATCGCGCATGGTCAGCTCTGGAATGAGCTTCTTGTTGGCATCGAGCACGCCATCCACATCGGTCAGAAAGAGGAGACGCTTGGCGCCGAGCGACCCGGCGATGGCTCCGGCAAAGGTGTCGGCGTTGATATTGTAGGTTTCCCCGTCGCGGCCGGGAGCCACCGGGGCGATGACGGGTATCATCTCGGAGCGGGCAAGCAGGTCGAGCAGGGTGCGATCCACTTCGACAGGCTCGCCCACATAGCCGAGATCGAGAACGCGCTCGATGTTGGAGCCGGGGTCCTTGACCGTCTTGCTCGCCTTGCGGGCGAAAACCATGTTTCCGTCTTTGCCGCACAGGCCGATCGCCCACTCGCCTTCGGCATTGATCAGGGCGACGATCTCCTTGTTGATGGAACCGGCGAGCACCATCTCAACGACTTCCATCGTGCGCTTGTCGGTGACACGCAGGCCGCCCTCGAATTTGCTCTCGATGCCGAGATTCTTGAGCATTTGCGCGATCTGCGGGCCGCCGCCATGAACAACGATGGGGTTGACTTTCGACTGCTTGAGCAGGGCGATGTCGCGCGCGAAGGCCTGGCCGAGCGCCTGTTCCCCCATGGCGTGGCCGCCATATTTGACCACGACGGTGCGTCCCTCATAGCGCTGCATGTAGGGCAGGGCCTGCGAAAGAATGGCGGCATCGCGGGAAAAGGATTCGATATCGGGCATTTTGCGCTGCGGACTCATGGTCGGCGCAACCGTATAAAGCATCCATTGGGGTGTAAAAGCGATTTTCCAGCCACTGGCGCCGGGACCGGGGGATAGGCAGCCCGGCGCCGGCAGGATAGGGTCCCGCCCATGGGGAATGAGACTGCCGAAATCTCCGAATTGATCGCGCGTTGCGCCCTGCGCGACCGGGCGGCTTTCCGGCGGCTTTACGAGCGGACCAGCGCGAAACTCTATGGAGTGACGCTGCGTATCTTGAAAGACCGCTCGGAGGCCGAAGAGGCGCTGCAGGAGGTTTACGTCAAGATCTGGCAGCGCGCGGACAAATATGTCCCCGGAGGCTACAGCCCGATCTCATGGCTGGTCGCGGTGGCCCGCAACCATGCTCTCGACGTGCTGCGCGCCCGCAAGCCCCAGAGCGAGGACATTGAACTGGCCCTCGACGTGGCCGATGCCGCGCCCGACCCGGAGCAGGTCGAGGCCAGCCGCGGAGAGCGGGCGCGTATCGACAAATGCCTGGACCAGCTGGACGGGGAGCGAGCGGATGCGGTTCGCGGCGCCTATCTCGACGGCTACAGCTACGAAGAGTTGTCGGCACGCCACAAAGTGCCGCTCAACACAATGCGGACCTGGCTCCGGCGGAGCCTGATGAAACTGAGAGAGTGCCTTTCGGCATGAGCGAGGACGGCGACATTCCCGGACATGACGACGGCCTGCTGGCGGCCGAGTATGTGCTCGGCGTGCTGCCGGCTGACGAGTATGCCGCCGTGGGGGGTCGACTGCGCCGCGAGCCTTCGCTGCAGGCGGATGTGCGCTTCTGGCGGAACCGGCTGGCCGCGCTTGATGCTGAGTTCGTCGAAACGGCGGCGCCGGCGGGCGTGTGGCCGGGGGTCGAACGAAGGCTGTTCGGCGCCGGCGTGCGGCCCGGCATCTGGAATTCACTCACCTTCTGGCGAGGGCTCACGGCCGTCGCCGCTTCCGTGGCGATGCTCGCGATCGCCATCAACGTAGCCACGCCGAGACCGGACCCCAATGCTTTCGCAGCGCAGCTCGTTGCGGCGCTCAGCGCCCAGGGCAGCAATGTGCAGGTCGTGGCCCTCTACAACGCCACCACCGGCCAGGTCCGACTGACGACCATTTCGGGAACAGCGGTGCCGGACAAAGACTACGAGCTGTGGGCAATCGAGGGGAACAATCCGCCCAAGTCGATGGGCGTGATCCCGATCGACCAGCGGGTCGACGTCAGGATCGCTCCCGACATTCTCGCTGGCTTCGGCCCGGGCACGACCCTGGCCATTTCGCTTGAGCCCAAGGGTGGCAGCAAAACAGGCGCGCCCACGGGGCCTGTGGTCGCGGCCGGCCAGGCGACCCCAATCTGATCCGGACGTCCGGCGCTGGATTTTCGCACCTGCCCCAAGGACAGGCCTGTCGCGCGCGTCTCACTGTTGTGTCCGAACGACACGCATTGCGCCCGGGAGGCCGGCAGGGAGTGGGGCTTGGCGATCGTCCGCCGATCGATCCCCGCCGGCCTCCACAAAGGCGTGGCTACGAAACGGCGCGATCACAAGTTTCGCAGTGGATCGCCGTTCCGACTTTATTTTTCGCGGCCCATTTTGCTGAAACCGCGGCTTTCGGCGTTCCGTAACTCTGCCTGTCCCGGTCGAAAAAGAGGCCGGCTCCCAGAGGAAGGAAAATCACGATGAAGCTCGCTCTGCTGCGCAGCCTCGCGCTTGCGCTTACTCTTTCGGCCACATCGTTCGGCGTTGCCTATGCGGCCAACCCGGATGTCGGCGGCGCTCCGATGTACGACACCAAGAACATCATCGAGAACGCGGTCAATTCGAAGGATCACACCACGCTCGTGGCCGCAGTGAAGGCCGCCGGTCTGGTGGAGACGCTTTCTGGCCCCGGCCCGTTCACGGTCTTTGCTCCGACCAACGAGGCCTTTGCCGCGCTGCCCGCCGGCACGGTCGACAACCTGCTCAAGCCCGAGAACAAAGACATGCTGGTCAAGATCCTGACCTGTCACGTGCTGGCGGCCAAGGCGCTCTCGACCGACGTGATGGCGATGGCCAAGGCCGATGGCGGCACGCACGAGGTGACCACGGTTGGAGGCTGCAAGCTCTGGCTGTCGGTCAGCGACGGCAAGGTCTGGGTCAAGGATGAGTCCGGCAATACGGCGCAGGTCACCATCGCCGACGTCATCCAGTCCAACGGGGTGATCCACGTGGTCGACAAGGTGCTGCTCCCCAAGATGTGAGTGGTCCCCGCGTTCCGCGATCGGCGGCAACACGAGCAATTGAAGCGCACGTGTCCTGGCATGTGGTAGGACACGTGCGCCCCTATGTCGGAGGAGGTCTCGAAATGGCTCTGAGGAATCGGCGTTTCGTGCTGCTTGGCGCCGCCGCCGTCGCGACTGTCGGCGCGGTGCCGTGGATCGCGACCTTCCTGGGCAATGCGGTCGCCGGGGAGGGCGAGCCGGTGCCCGGCACTTTCGAGGTCACTCACACGGACGAAGAGTGGCGGGCTATTCTGGGTGATGACGCCTTCCAGATCATGAGACGGCAGGGCACGGAGTATCCCGGCACTTCGCCATTGCTCAACGAGCATCGCGCGGGCACCTTCGCCTGTGCGGGCTGCGACCTGCCGCTCTTCGATTCATCCACTAAGTTCGAGAGCGGCACCGGGTGGCCAAGCTTCTACCAGGCGCTGCCGGGCGGCGTTGCCACCATGGAGGATGATTCCCTGGGCATGCAGCGGACCGAGGTGCATTGCCGCCGCTGCGGCGGGCATCTGGGGCATCTGTTCAACGACGGCCCGCCCCCCACCGGGCTCCGCTATTGCATGGACGGGCTGGCCCTGAAGTTCGAGCCCAAGGCCACCTGAGCCGCAAGTTTTCGGTGGAGACGGCTTGCACCAAGAAGTCGCGCAAGCCATCTGTCTGCGCATGAAACTCACCCTGATCCAACCCACCGACGTGCCCGAGCCGCTACGTGCACGGTTCGGCCCCTATGACAGGATGTTCCACCGCATGTTCGCGGGGGAGAATTTCGCGTTCGAGACCGTGCGGCTCAGCGAGGGCCAGCCGCTTCCCGATCCCGCGGAGCTCGATGCGGTGCTGGTCACGGGCTCGTCG
>DASZSH010000110.1:0-5638 GCA_035548755.1 Devosia sp. | reverse complement strand
TGCCTGCCCCTCGATGCGGGGGAGAGGTCGGCGGTGAATCGCCGCCCTCTCCGCAGGCGTCAGCCTAGCACTTCTTCCACTGCAGCTGGTAAACGATCGCCGCGTTCACATCTTCGGAGTCGACCGTCGCTTCGGCCTGCGCGTTGTTCTTGGTGGCAACGCGGATCGAGGAGTTGGTGCGCAGGTTCACATCCGCCCCGCAGGCCGACCACACCATGGCCGAGGCCGTAAGGTCATTGTGGATGGTGAAGTCCTGCCCGTCGATCGGCCCCTTGAAGGTCTTCTTGAAGGTCGGGCCGCGCGTGCCGGCGAAGAAGTATTCGACGTTGAAGTCGGTCTGGCCGCCGGCCGGCACCGTGTTGCTGCCGCGATAGTCGATGGCGAGCACCGAGATGCTCAGCCCCTGGGGCACATGCACGGGAATGGCGATGTTGCAGCTCTTGCGGTCGAAGGTCTTGCCGGTGTCGCCGCCCGCATCCACCACATAGCTGTCGAACAGGATGCTGAGCGATTTGGCGTCGGGGCTGAGCACGGTGTCGACGCTGCCGCCGGGGCAGCCGGTGCCGCCATAGCCGGGCGTGCCCAGCGAGATGTCGTCGGCATAGGCGAAACCGGTCACGCCGGCCACGACCACCAGGGTTGCAACTGCCGCAAGGACTTTCATGGGATTTCCTCGTTGTTTGGCGCCTCGGGGCGCTCTGTGGGGACTGTAGGCTAAGAACACCGCCGTGACCGAACCATGACCATGCCGTTCACCGCCGGTTCAGAAATGCCGTTCCCGCGCTCTCCCACCGGGCTCGCGCGCCGTCGCCCGGTGCGACCGGCTAGCGCGCATCCAGCGTGCGAAGGAAGGCCTCGATGTCGGCAAGCTCCTTGTCCGTGAGGCCGAGCGGCTTGAGTTCGCTTCGGCCAAAGGGCGCGGGCGGCGCCGCGTTGTAGTGCGCGAGCACCGCGTGCAGGGTCGCGAATTGTCCCGCATGCGTGAATGGCGCCCTCTGGCCCACCCCGCGCAGCGAGGGCGAACGGAATGCGCCCGCCAGTTGCGCGCTCTTTGTGTCCATGAACTTGAGCTCCGCGCAGGCCTCCGGTTTCGCGTCGCTGAAGGGCCCGAGGCAGTTGAAGGGATCGGCCTTGAGCGTCGCGACGGCGCTGCTGCGGCCGCTGTCGCTGGCGGGCGTCGTTCCGGGCAGTCCGAGATTGTGGAACGCGTTGTCGGTGAACAGCGGGCCGTTGTGGCAGCTCACGCAGTTGGCCTTGCCGATGAAAAGCTTGAGGCCGTTGCGCTCGGCCTCGGTGAGGAGGCTCTCGGCGCGCTGCTCGTCGCCGGCGGCCAGAGCGGCGGCATAGGCGTCAAAGCGCGTCGGCTGCGGCTCGATCGTCCGCTCGAAGGCGGCAATCGATTTGCCGATATTCGAATAGGCGCGGTCGATCGCCTGCTGCTGGTCGGCGCTCATGGCGTTCCACGCGGCCGCAAGCGGCCCCGTTCCGCCCGGCATGGCGTGCTCCGGCAGGCCGGCTAGAGACGGGGCGGGTCCGAACAGCGCCTCATATTGCGGTCCATATGCCTGCGCGACCAGGCGCACCACCATCGTCCGGTCGGCCCCGTGTTCGAGCGGATTCTCGAGCGGGCCGAGAGCCTGCGACCACTGGCTGTCCTTGCGGCCGTCCCAGAACAGGAAGGGGAAATATGCGCTGCCGGCGATCGGCATGGTGCGGCGCGTGCCTTCGGCCATGCCGTGGCCGACCGGCAGATCGTCCTGGAACTGCCGGTCGGGCTTGTGGCACGAGGCGCAGGAGATCGCCCCGTTGGCGCTGAGCCGGGTGTCGAAGAACAGAGCTTTGCCCAGCGCGGCTGCCGCCGGATCGTCGGACACGCGGTTGGACGGGTCGGGTCTGAGGGCCGGCAGGCTGGCAAGCGACAGCGACTGGATGCGCTTGAGCTCGTCGGCGGACCAGTAAGGGCCCAGGAGCGCAGCCCCCGCTCCCACCGCGGCGAGCAGGCACGCAACGCCCGCAACGAGAACCACGAGACGCCGTGTCATGATCAGAGCACGATATTGAAGGTCGCCTGGTCGGCGCCCTGCGCGCCGTCGATGGAGACGGTCAGCGTCCACCAGCCGGGCATGTTGAATTTCATGCCCTCGATGAGATGGCTGCCCCCGCCCAGGTCGGTTGTCACCTCGGGCTGCGTGGGCAACCCGTGCCCGTGCTGCGGCATGCCGCCATCGATCGCGATCGAGCGGGTCTCGACCGGCACGCCATCGGCGGTTGTCACCTTCACCGTCCAGGTGTGCAGCGTGCCCACCGGAATGGGCGACTGGTCGGCCGCGAGGGTGGCGACATACAGCCCGCGCTCGGTCGCCTTGCTGAGCGAAAGGTCGAGATCGGCGGGCGGGGGCGCCAGCATGCGGGCGGCCATGCCCACGCCGCTCACCGCGATCACGGCGAGCGGGACGATCCAGAACAGATGGCGGCGTGACAGCATCTTGGGCATGGGAGCGCTCCTGGGGGGACTGCAAGGGGATGGCGGCGCCTTCCAGCCGTGGGAAGGTCGCGCGGTGGCCGGCTCTATAGGGGCGGCGGCTGAACCCGGCTTGAACGAAAGGGCTACGCCGTCAGCGGGCGCGCAGCCGCCGGGATCTCCTGGCGGATGGCGGTCGGCGCATAGCCGTACATGCGGTGCATGGTGCGGCTGAGATGCGCTGAGTCCGCAAAATTGGTGGCATGTGCGGCATCCGTCCATGAGGCTCCGCCGAACCCGAGCTGCAGGGCGCGCTGCAGACGTGTCCAGAGCACATAGGCGCGGAACGATATGCCCGTCTCGGCAACGAACAGGTGCCGGAAGCGGCTGGGCGAAAGCCCCACATGGCGCGCCACATCTTCGAGCTCGAGCGGTTCGGCAAGGTGCTGGCCAATGAAGAGCGTCGCCCGCGCGATGCGGCTGTCCACCGCTTTGCTGGGCACGCTCCCGGCAAGGCCGTGCAGCAGGTCGAGCGCCATTGCCTCGAGGTCTTCGTCGGGCGCGCCCTCGTCGAACGCCATCCCGAGTCTCCGCGCGGGCTCCTCGATCTCCATGGACGGAACGGCCACGATCCGCTCGCGTCCGAAGCGGGTGAGCAGGCTGCGGCCCAGCGCCGACTCCGGCTCGCAGAACAGATGCGCCACGACCGTTCCGACCGCGTCGAACTCGTGGCCCAGATCGGAGGGGATGAACGCCCCGCCATAGGCCGACCACTGCCGGTCGGGCTCGCCGCAGAACCGCACCTGCCCCGAAAGGCCCAGACAGAGCTGGATCGCGTGATGCGCGTGCCATTCGCTGCGCGCCAGCGCGCGACCGATCCAGAGGCTCCCCCCGGACCACACGATCACCCTGCCGATTCCGCCCACCTGCATGGCAACCGATATCGCACGAAACGCCCGCGAAATGGAGTGGACCGCATCCTCCCCCACGCCTTTTCCCCGCCGCCGCCCGGCTGGAACACGATTCGACGAGCGTAGCCCCTGCGTTCAAGTCGGCTGCCGGGGCAGGCCTTATGTCGGCGCCACTCGAAACCGGAGGTCACCCATGTTTGCCACCCGTCTTGCCGATCGCATCGCCGCCTATCGCCGCCGCCGCCACGCGCGGCTCGAACTGTCCCGTCTGAGCGACCACCAGCTCAGGGACATCGGCATCACCCGCCACGATCTGTTCGCCCCGTCCGCCAACCGCTGACTCAGAAAGGATACGCCATGACCTCGACCCTGCCCGCCGCGCGCCCCGCCCTCCGCCTCGCCGCCACGCTCCTGCTCGCCGGCCAGGCCCTTTACATCGCCGTCACCCAGCTTCATGCCGGGGGCGACGCCAACAACCACGAACACATCTTCGCCGAATATGCCCGGAACGGGATCTGGACAGCCGTCCATCTCGGCCAGTTCGTCGGCACGGCCGCCGTCCTGGCCGGCCTGCTCGTCCTGTGCTTCGCTCTCGCGGCGCAGTCGCCGGCGTCCCGTTGGCTTGCCGGATTCGGCGCGGCCGCAGCCGCTGCCTCGCTTGCGCTCTATGCCGCGCTTCAGGCCGTGGATGGCGTCGCCCTCAGGCAGGCGGTGACCGCCTGGGCCGCCGCGCCGGAGGCCGAGAAGATGGCCCGCTTCGCCGCGGCCGAGTCCATCCGCTGGCTCGAATGGGGGATGCGCAGCTACCAGGATTTCGCCATGGGGCTGACCCTGGTGCTGTTCGCCGCCGCCCTCGCCCAAACGAGGCTGGTCGCCCGCCCCATCGGCTGGCTGATGGGCCTCACCGGCCTCGCCTGGTTCGCCCAGGGCTGGATCGCCGGCGCCGAAGGCTTCACCCCCGCCCAGTCGATCGCCATCGTCAGCGCCTGGGCCCTCAGCCTCGTCTGGATGGTCTGGCTGGCTGTCGCCGCCTGGGCGGCCGACGCCGAACCCGAGGCCGGCCTCGCCCGCGCCTGAGCCGGTCCTCCCGCCCCCAAGGCGGCGCCGGACCCTCCGGCGCCGCCTGCGCCTGCCGCCTGTTCCCTCTCCGTTCCCGGCATGCTAGAGACTCGGACCCCATCGTCCCACTGACATTTTCTGACGCGGCGCCTATCTAGGGTGATCCCGTCGAAAATCCGTCTCCGAGCGCTCCCATGGCCGAGAAACCGTCCGCCTTTTCCATCGACGACTTCATCGGCGAAATCGAGAAGGCCGAGGACGAGCGGCTCAACCGGCGCCTGCCGCAGGAGCGGCTGAAGAACAAGCGCGCCCTCGACAACGCTGCCCGCCGCGCCGCCGAAGCCGAGGCCGCGCGCGCGAAGGCCCCGCCCGCTCCTGCCGCCCCCCCTGCTCCTGCCGCCCCCCCTGCTCCGGCCCCCGCTCCTGCCGCCGCGCCGGGTCGCGCGCGCGACAAGAAGCAGACGCGCTCGCCCGTCACCGGCATGAGCCTCAGGGCTCCCAGGTCCAAGGCCAATTCCGTCATCCGGCCCACCAACCTGCCCGGCCTGGAGGAGCCGCCGCAGGCCGGCTTCGGCCACGTGCCCTCGCGCCGGCCCGACGGCCCCGGCCGCAGGGTCAAGATTCCCGGCAGCGACATTGCGGGCGCCACTACCGTGGGCATCTCGGCCACCGTGAAGGCCCTCGAGGAGATCATCCTGCACGGGCGCAAGGAGGTGGAGGGCAACACCGCCTGGGTGCCGCATCGCCCGGCCCGCCCGCAGAAGTCGGAGGGCGGCATCCCCTTCCGGCTCGTCACCCCCTACGAGCCGCAGGGCGACCAGCCCTCGGCCATCGCCGAGCTGGTGGAGGGCGTCTCCAACGGCGAGACCGACCAGGTGCTCTTGGGCGTCACCGGCTCGGGCAAGACCTACACCATGGCGCAGACCATCTTCCGCACCCAGCGCCCGGCCCTCATCCTTGCCCCCAACAAGACCCTCGCGGCCCAGCTCTACGGCGAGTTCAAGTCGTTCTTCCCCGAAAACGCGGTCGAATACTTCGTCTCCTACTACGACTACTACCAGCCCGAGGCCTACGTCCCGCGCACCGACACCTATATCGAGAAGGAATCGACCATCAACGAGCAGATCGACCGCATGCGCCACGCCGCCACGCGCGCTCTGCTCGAGCGCGACGACGTCATCATCGTCGCCTCCGTCTCCTGCATCTA
>DASZSH010000109.1:0-9254 GCA_035548755.1 Devosia sp. | reverse complement strand
CATCAATGGCGATGCTCTCGGGCGTCTCGAAGGCCTGCCCCACCGAGACCGGATCGCCGGGCCCGTTGGCGGGGTCGCTGGCCCAGACCTTTTCGCCGGCAGTGATCGTCAGCGCCGAGACGGTGAGCACATCGAGTCCGTTACCGGCAAGAAAGTCAAAGCTCGCAGCACCGCTCGCGTCGCTGCAGTGAACCCACTCCGTGGCGGCCGCTGGCGTCGCGACGAGCGACAGAGCCGTGATCAGGACGCGCCACGCACGAGCTCTTTCGGGTCGCCGGTCCATCGATTCCCGTCTCACGCCGCGTCGGCAGCGACCCTGACCGAAATCATTTTGTCGGGGTCGCGCACGGGCTCGCCGCGCTTGATCTTGTCGACGTTCTCCATGCCTGCGATCACCTTGCCCCACACCGTGTACTGCCGGTCAAGGAACCTGGCATCGTCGAAGCAGATGAAGAACTGGCTGTTGGCGCTGTTCGGATTGGACGAGCGCGCCATAGAGGCGACTCCACGCACATGCGGCTCGGCCGAGAATTCCTGCTTGAGATCGGGTCGGTTCGACCCGCCCGTTCCGGTCCGGCCCGGGTTGTAGTCGGGCCGGCTCGAATTGCCGAACTGAACATCGCCCGTCTGGGCCATGAAGCCGTCGATCACGCGGTGGAACACCACGCCATCATAAGCCCCCTCCCTCGCCAGCGCCTTGATTTGCGCCACATGGTTGGGCGCCAGGTCGGGCCGCATCTCGATCACCACCGGTCCCTGGGTGGTCTCGATCAGCAGCGTATTTTCGGGGTCCTTGATGTCGGCCAATTGCAGCGTCCTTATCTGTATTCGATCTTGGCGGAGATGATCTTGTCGGGATCGGGCATCGAGCCAGTCTGCGGATCGCCCTTCTTGATGGCGTTCACATGGTCCATGCCGGCGACAACCTTGCCGAACACCGTGTACTGGCCATCGAGGAATCCCGCATCGGCAAATGTGATGAAGAACTGCGAATTGAAGCTGTCGGGATCCTGCGAGCGAGCCGCGCCGACGGTGCCCGGATCGTAATGGATGCTCGAGAACTCGGCCTTGACGTCAGGCAGATCCGAGCCGCCCGTGCCCGCCATCGCCAGGTCAAATGCGGGCGAGCCGGATTTTCCGAACTTGACATCGCCCGTCTGGGCCATGAAGCCGTCGATCACGCGATGGAACACCACTCCGTCATAGGCACCCTGCTGGGTCAGCGTAATGATCCGCTCGACATGCTTGGGCGCCACATCCGGCAAGAGCTCGATATCGACGTCGCCATCCTTGAGGGTGAGGATGAGGTGCGGCGTGCCGCTGGCGGCCTTGGCCGAGGCGGCGAAGGACGCGCCGAAGATGGCGGCGCACAGAAGCGCCAGCAGGCCGATGACGGCGCCGGCCCGGGTCAGCGGAGAGTTCATGATTTCGACTTCAGAGCTTCGAGGACGTTCTTGGGAACGAAGGCGGAGACGTCTCCGCCGAATTCGGCGATCTGCCTGACCAGCGTGGCCGAGATGTGGCGGACATGAGGTGAGGACGGCAGGAAGACGGTCTGCAGGTCCGGCGCCATCTGGGCGTTCATGCCGACCATCTGCATTTCGAAATTGTAGTCGGTGGTATCGCGCAGGCCCCTGATGATGAGTTTGGCACCATGCTGACGCGCCGCGCTCACCATGAGTCCATTGAAATCGACGATCTCGAACTCAGTCTCGGTGCGCCTGCCGATCGGCTCCAGCGACTGGCGCAGCAGCTCGATGCGGTCGGCGTGCGAGAACAGCGGCTTTTTGGCGTGATGGGTGCCGACAGCCACCACCAGCTTGTCGACCAACTTACAGGCGCGCTCGATCACATCGAGATGTCCGTTGGTCAATGGATCGAATGAGCCGGGATAGAAACCCACAAGACGTGTCATCCACCCCCCCTTTCGCTCCGATTGCGGCCGACGCCGGCCGGGGTTCTGTCACGCGCCAACCCGTTGCGCAAGCGCGGCCTTGACCGCATCCTGTCGGGTTAAATCGAAAGTATTCATAATCCGTTCAACAATATTGGAGCAGTCTTCGATAAGTATAGGCGGAGTACTGCTATGTCTTCACGCCATATGGTTCATGTCTTGCGCCACGACGAGTCGGTCCCGGCCAAGCCCAGGAGCAGCTTTGCCGGCCTGCGCGGGGTCCTCCTGGCCTGCCTTACGGTCTTTGCGGCGTTTTTCGTTCTTCTCGCCTTTGCGCCGCAGTTCTCCTCGACGCTGACCATGCTTCAGCATCGCTTGGCCCTGTCACAGTTCTGGAACTAGGCTAGCCGCGGCTCAGCGTCGCGAGCCAGACCGCGGCCCCCATCAGGATCACGCCGGCGATGCGATTGACCCAGACCAGCGCGCCACCGGTCAGCAGGCTGCGCGCTCCCACCGACAGTGCGATATAGCCACTGTCCGTCACGAAGGCCGCGCCAATTTCGATCAAGCCAAGCACCAGCACCTGCGGCCAGGCGGCATAGCGCGCATCGACGAATTGCGGGATGAACGCCCCGAAGAACAGCAGGGCTTTGGGATTGCTCCACAGCGTGAGGAACCCGGTGAGCGTTTGGCGCCAGGGCGACTGCTGGGCCGCGGCTTCCCTGAGCTTTATGCCGCCTCGCGATGTCAGGTAGCCCCATCCCAGGTAGGCGAGGTACGCCGCCCCGACATATTTGATGATGTCGAAAAGGGCCGAGACCACGCCGGTGACCGCTTCGAGGGCGACAGCGACCACGATCACCATCGACAATCTCGCCATCGCCGCGCCCAGTTCCAGCCAGTAGGCGGGCGCGAGTCCCCGTGCGAGCGCCGTGCTGACCACGGTCGAAACCGTGATCCCCGGAACTGCGACAACCACAAAGGCCGCAATCGTATAGGGAACGAGGACGGCGATGTCGGGCAAGTGAAGGATGGCCGCCCCCAAGGCGATGGCGACGCCGCTTTAGCGTCCCTAAGCCTTCTTGACCAGCGCCAGCCAGATGCCGCCCGCCATCAGGATCGCGCCCGAGATGCGGCTGAGAAGTTTCACCCGGGCTGCAGACAGTAGGCCGCGGGCCCGCCCGCCCAGCACTGCATACATCGAGTCCGAAACTCCCGCGACGAGCATGAACAGCAGGCCCAGCACGATCACCTGGGGGAATGTCGCCGACTGCGCCTGCACGAACTGCGGCAGGAATGCCCCCAGAAAGATTAGGGCTTTGGGATTGGACCAGATGACGAGAAAACCGTCGAGCACCAGCCGTCGGTACGACTTCGCCGGTCCAGCAGCGGAAGCGCCCAGCTCGCCCTTGCTCATCAGCATGTTGAAGCCGAGCCAGACAAGATAGGCCGCGCCGGCGAGCTTGATCCAGTCGAAGGCGAAGGCCATCACCCCCATCACGGCTTCGAGCCCCAGGGCCACCACCAGGATCATGGTGACAAGTCCAAGCTGCGTGCCCGCAATGATCGACAGGCCCGCCAACGTCCCCGATCTCAGGGCATTGGCGAGGATGACGGTGACCGTGGGCCCGGGCACGATGGCGAGCACCGCGCAGGCGCCGACATAGGGAATGAGGGTAGCAAGGCTGAACATGACCCGACAAAGGCAGGAGTCATGTTCCAAAACAAGCCACAAGTTGCCCCGAGGTTGGAAATTACATCCGGGCGTCTGCGGGATCGGCCTCAGCCTTCTGGCTGCTGCTCGTCCTCCTCGCCTTCGCTGATCCGCTCGACCGAGACCACTTTCTCGCCCTCGGCGGTGTCGAACAGTGTCACGCCCTGGGAAGCGCGGCTCGTGATCCGGATCGGCTTGTCGCCGCCAACCGGCAGTCGGATTGTCTGCCCGCCGTCGCTGATCAGCATGACGTGGTCGTCCTCCGCGACCGGGAAGGAGGCGACCAAGGCTCCGTTCCGCTCGTTGACCGCCATGGCGACGATGCCTTTTCCGCCGCGGTTGGTGATGCGGTACTCATGGCTCGACGTACGCTTGCCGTAGCCGTTCTCCGAAACGGTCAGGATGAACTGCTCGGCCGCGCTCATTGCTGCGTAGCGCTCCTGGCTGAGTTCGCCGGGCGAGGCCTCCTCGGCATCCTCAGGAACGGTTTCCTCGCTTTCGCCTTCCCCGCGCACCGTCCGGCTGACCTTGAGGTAGGCGGCACGTTCGGCCGGCTCGGCTTCGAAGTGGTGGATAATCGCCATCGATATGACGCGGTCGCCCTCGCCGAGCAAAATTCCGCGCACGCCGTCGGAATCGCGGCCCTTGAAGACGCGCACGTCGTCAACCCGGAAGCGGATCGCCTGGCCGAGTGCGCTCGTCAGCAGAACGTCGTCATTGGCCGAGCAGGTCGCGACGTCGACCAGGTGGTCGCCATCGCTGAGTTTCATGGCGATCTTGCCGTTCTTGTTGATGTCGACAAAGTCGGCGAGCGAATTGCGGCGAACGTTGCCCCGCACCGTTGCGAACATGATGTCGAGCTTTTGCCAGTCCGTCTCGTCTTCGGGCAGCGGCATGATGGAGGTGATCCGCTCGCCTTCATCGAGCGGCAGGATGTTGATGAGGGCCCGTCCGCGGCCCTGCGGCTCGGCCAATGGCAGCCGCCAGACCTTGAGTTTGTAGACCTGTCCCAGCGAAGAGAAGAACAGCACCGGCGCATGGGTGCTCGCCACGAACAGCCGGGTGACGAAATCCTCCTCGCGCGTCGACATGCCTGAGCGGCCCTTGCCGCCGCGCTTCTGCGCCCGGTAGGCGCTGAGTGGGACGCGCTTGATGTAGCCGCCATGGGTGACGGTCACCACCATATCCTCGCGCGCGATCAGGTCCTCGTCCTCGAAATCGCCCGCGACCTCGTCGATGGTCGTCAGGCGCGGGGTCGAGAACTCGTCCTTGATGGCAATGAGCTCGTCGCGCACGATCTGCTGGACCCGCTCCCGCGACCGCAGAATGTCGAGGAAATCCTCGATGTCCTTGCCCAACCCGTTGAGTTCCTCGCCGATCTCGTCGCGACCGAGCGCCGTGAGGCGGCTTAGCGTTAGGGCCAGGATGGCGCGCGCCTGCTCGTCCGACAGCTTGAACGTGCCATTCGCATTGATGGTGTGGCGCGGATCGTCGATGAGGCGGATGAGTGCTTCCACGTCGCGCGCCGGCCAGTCGCGCTCCATCAGGCGTTCGCGGGCCGTGCCGGGGTCAGGCGCCTGCCGGATGAGCACAATGACGTCATCGATATTGGCGACCGCGACCGCGAGGCCGACGAGCACATGCGCCCGATCCCGCGCCTTGTTGAGCAGGAACCGGGCCCGGCGCGTCACAACCTCTTCGCGGAAATCGACGAAGGCGCTCAGGATCTGCTTGATGTTCATGAGCTCCGGCTTGCCGCCGTTGAGCGCCACGAAATTGCAGCCAAATGAGCTCTGCAGCGGTGTGAACCGGTAGAGCTGGTTCAGCACGACGTCCGGCACCGCGTCCCGTTTGAGTTCGATGACCACGCGGATGCCATGCCGGTCGGATTCGTCGCGGATGTCCGAAATGCCCTCTATGCGCTTGTCGCGCACGAGTTCGGCCATCTTCTCGATCATCTGGGACTTGTTCACCTGATAGGGAATCTCGGTGACGATGAGGGCCTCGCGGCCGCCTCGCATCTCCTCGACGTCGACGCGTCCGCGGATCAGGATCGAGCCGCGTCCGGTCTCATAGGCCTGCCGGATGCCGGCCCGACCCAGTATGATCCCCGCCGTCGGGAAGTCCGGCCCGGGAAGGATCTGCATGATTTCTGGAATGCTGATCGAAGGATTGTCGAGCACGGCGAGCGTCGCGTCGATCGTCTCCCCCAGATTGTGGCTCGGCACGTTCGTTGCCATGCCCACGGCGATGCCGCTGCCGCCATTGACCAGGAAGTTCGGGAACCGCGCAGGCAGCACGGATGGCTGTTGCCGGCTACCATCGTAGTTGTCGTAGAAATCGACGGTCTGCTTGTCGATATCCTCGAGCAGACTGCCCGTGATCTTCGCCATGCGCGATTCGGTGTAGCGCATGGCGGCGGGCTCGTCGCCGTCGATCGATCCGAAATTGCCCTGGCCGTCGACCAGCGGCACGCGCAGCGAGAACGTCTGCGCCATGCGCACCAGCGACATGTAGACCGCCGCATCGCCATGCGGGTGATACTTGGCGATTACGTCGCCGACGACGGCCGCCGATTTGTGGTACGGCCGGTTCCACACGAAGTTCTGTTCGTGCATCGAATACAGGATGCGTCGATGCACGGGCTTCAGTCCGTCCCGAACATCCGGCAGCGCGCGGCTCACGATCACGCTCATGGCGTAGTCGAGATACGACTTGCGCATTTCGTCGGTGATCGAGATCGGGGCGATATCCGAGGGCGGCAGCGGCGCGCCGTCGTTTTCGGGAGTGTCGGCCAAGGCGGTTTTTCGGGCTGTTTCGACTGGCAGCGGGTCTATGCGATTCCCCGGCCGGAACCTAATCTGGCCACGGTATCGCGGGCTCCGGGGAGCCGGTCATCCACTGCTATCGCATATAGGGTTTCGGTGCGCCGAAATCGAGGCCTTTGGCGGCTTTTCGTGGGTTCGCTGCAACGGCGCAGCGAAATCGGCGGCAAAGGCCCGCAAACCGCTGGAATCCGTGCGCCCGGCCTTGTTTGCAACATGGTTTATGGTAACGGTCGCGCCCGGAAACCCGCGGGATGACGATTCATTCCGCCCCAGTGCCTTTCGCCGGGGGGCGATCGCACATTCGCTTGGAGGCGTAAAATCATGAACCTGCTCGGACCCTTCGCTCGGGCCGCTGCGATTGCCGGCGTTCTGGCCGGCACTGTTCTGCCGGCCCTCGCCGGCGATGCCGAAATTTCGGCGCTCGATGCGTATCTGGGCACCTGGAACGGCAAGGGTCAGCTGAGCGGCTCCCAGAGCCAGCCCGTAAGCTGCAAGATGGCTCTGAGCCACGGCAACGGGGGCAAACTCAACTACACCGGTCGCTGCTCGCTCGGCGGCGCCCAACTGTCCGTGACCGGCACGATCGCCTATGTCGATGCCAATCACCGCTACGAGGCCGTCATGAATTCGGGCATCGGCGGCTTCCGTGGCGTTGCCATTGGCCAGCGCCAGGGCGACCGGATCGTGTTCGACCTGCACCAGCGGGCCGACGATAACGAGGGCAACGACATAACCATTGCCTCGACCGTCGTGCTCTCGGGCGGCAATTCGCTCTCGGTCGATTTTCACGCCGTTTTCAACGATACCGGCGACAAGATCGACGCCAAGATCCCCTTCACCAAGGCCTGATCTTTCGGGCCGTGAAATGCGCGAAGGGCGGCCTTGGCGGCCGCCCTTGATTTTTCGGGCAGGTCGTTGTCCTCAGAACGGGATGTCGTCGTCGATCCCGCCCGGTTCGAAGGCCGGGGCGCTCGCAGCCGGCCGGCGGCTTTCGCCGCGCCCTTCCCGCGCCGGCGGCCCGGAGAAGCCCGTGGACTCTCCGCCGTTGTCGCCACGCCCGTCGAGCATCGTTAGGTTTGAATTGAACCCCTGAAGCACCACTTCGGTCGAATATCTGTCCTGCCCGGACTGGTCCTGCCATTTGCGCGTCTGCAGCGCGCCCTCGAGATAAACCTTGCTGCCCTTGCGCAGATACTGCTCGGCGACGCGCACCAGACCTTCCGAGAAGATCACCACGCGGTGCCATTCGGTCTTTTCCTTGCGCTCGCCGGTGTTCTTGTCGCGCCAAGTGTCCGAGGTGGCCACCGAGAGATTGACCACCTTATTGCCGCTCGGCAGCGTCCGCACCTCGGGATCGGCCCCGAGATTTCCCACCAAAATGACCTTGTTCACGCTGCCTGCCATCGCCTTGTCCTTTCGCTCTTACGCCGCTTCCCGTGTCAACAGCGGCCGCACTGTAGCCGACCGTCCCGTGCGCTGCTCCCGGTTTCGGCCGGCCGCCGCCGGGTTACGCACAATGTTCTTGTTATGTTCTCTTGGACTTGACGTCAAGCAAATGCTCGCGCGCGAAGGACCGGAGCGCCCTCCGGACGCATTGAGAACATAAGGCCGATCCAATACTGTCCGGCTGAGGCACCCAAGAGTCCAAATTGACCGAAACCACCGATACCCAGGCTGGCCCGAGGCCGTCCTTGCTGGCAACCCGCGCCGGCAACACGCTGCGCTACTCGATGATGAACATCTTCATCCTCGTGGGCATCGCCGGCACGGCATTCGGTGGCGTCTTCACCTGGACCGGCATGGCGCTCTCGTTCGTGCTCATCGGTTATGTGGACGAACTCTTCGGCGACGCCGGCCCGAAAGAGGCCATGCCCCCTGTCTGGTATTGCCAGCTCATGCTCTATCTGACGCTGCCGCTTCTGGTCGTCGCCACCCTGGTGACCCTTAACGTGACATCGCCCACCGGCTTTGCCTGGATCGACCACGCGGTTGCCCTGTTGGGCATCGACCCCGTCGCGGCCCGCCGCGCGACGTTGGCCATGAACGGTCTGGTCTTCGGCCACGGCGCTTGGGTGAGCCTGGGCATGTATTACGGCGCGGCCGGAGTGAACGTGGCGCACGAGCTTGTCCACCGCATGGACAAGCCGCTCGACCGCCTGGTCGGCCGCTGGCTGCTCGCCTTCACCTGGGACACAGGCTTTGCCATCGAGCACGTCTACGGTCATCACCGGAACGTGGGCACCGAAGCGGACCCGGCGACGGCCTATCGGGGCCAGTACATCGTCCACTTCGTTTTTTCCTCAACCATTGGTCAGTGGCTTGCGGCCAAGCGCTTCGAGGATGAGCGTCTGAAGCGCAAGGGCATTCCCAATACCCCCTGGACCAACCGCTTCTGGCGCGGCCAGTTCATGACGCTGGTTGTGGTGGCCTTCTATGTCGCCTTCCTCGGACCTATCGGCATCTTCTATTCTGCCTATTCCGGCTTCATCGGCAAAATCTACCTCGAGGTCGTAAACTACATCGAGCACTATGGGCTCGTGCGCATTCCCGGCACCCGGGTTGAAGCGCGGCATTCATGGGACAGTCACCGGCGGGTGTCGACGGGCATGTTCTACAACCTCATGCTCCACTCAAATCACCACGCCATCGCCACGCGCCGCTACTGGGAGCTCGAGCAGTCGCGCGACGACCAGGCCGTCACCCTGCCCAAGGGCTACATGGTGATGATCCTGTTCGCCTTCCTCGGCCCGCCTTTCTTCCGTTACATCAACAAGTCTCTCGCCCGCTGGGACCGCGAACTGGCCAGCCCGGACGAAGT
>DASZSH010000108.1:0-12456 GCA_035548755.1 Devosia sp. | reverse complement strand
AGGATCAGCGCCTGCCGTCCGGCCCGCAGCGTATCGGCGACGGCCTCGAAGAAGACCTCGGTCTTGCCCCCGCCGGTGACGCCGTCCAGCAGGGCCACGCCAAAGCCGAGCGGATCGAGCTGGCGGATCTGGGCCAGCGCGGAGGCCTGCTCGGGGCTCAGGACGGGGGGCGCGGCGCCGGGATCGGGCGGCGGCGCGACCGGCGGAGCGGGAACTTCGAGGCGCTCGAGCGCGCCCGCGCGGGCCAGCCCGTCCACCACGGCAGGAGACACCCCGCTCGCCTCGACGAGCGCGGATTTGGCCCAGGCCAGACCATCGGCCAGGGTGTCGAGCACGCGCTGGCGCGCCGGGGTCAGCCGGGCGGGCTCGATGCCGGTGCGACGGTAGGCGACGACCTGCCGTTCCGGCAGCAGCGCCTCGGAGGAGCGCAGGACGGACCGCAGCACCATGCCCGGGGCGGCCAGCGTATAGCGTGCCACCCAGTCGACGGTGCGCAGCAGCTCTTCGCTAAGCGGGGGAACGTCGTAGACGTGCTCGATGTCCTTGAGCCGGTTGTGCGCGAAATTGTCGGCAGGAGCGCCCCAGACGACGCCCAGGGTCGGCCGCCCGACGAGCGGCACGGCGACGATCGAGCCGCGCGTCACCTGCATGCCCGCAGGCACCCGATAGGAGTACGGCCCCTCCACCGAGACGCTCACCATCACCGCGACGATGTCGAGCCGGTCGTGCATGTGCCTGCTTTGTTCACGTCGAACATAGGTCGCGCAAGCTGATTCTTCGATCCTGGGGCAGACGGGCGCCGCGACGGGCGCGAGGCGGCTCCCGGCCGCGCCCGCTCGGGAAGCGGGAGGGACGGCCCTAGAGCATCTCCAGCCCGGATTTCCGGCGCGGCGGCGGGAAGGCCCGGTCGAGCGCCGCCACATCCTCGGGCGCGAGCACGAGATCGGCGGCGGCGGCATTCTCCCGCACATGATCGGGCTCGCTGGCCTTGGGGATGGAGATCACATCGGGCCGCCTGAGGGTAAAGGCGAGCGCGATCTGCGCGGGTGTCGCCCCGCGCGCCTGGGCGATCCGGCGCAGCTCGCGATGGCTGGCGAGGCGCCCCTGCTCGACCGGCGAATAGGCCATGATCGGCACGCGCCGCCGCTCGAGCCAGGGGAAGAGGTCGAATTCCACCCCGCGCCGCGTGAGATTGTAGAGCACCTGATTGGCTGCGACGGCATCCCCGCCGGCGGCGGCGAGCTCGTCCATTTCCTTTACGTCGAAATTGGAGACGCCCCAGTGGCGGATCTTGCCGTTGCGCCGCAGCTCCTCGAAGGCGGCGACGGTGTCGGCCAAGGGATGCCGGCCCGGCCAGTGCAGCAGATAGAGATCTATGCGGTCGGTGCGGAGCCGCCTGAGGCTCCGCTCGCAGGCGGCGATCGTGCCCTGGCGGCTGGCATTGCCGGGCCAGACCTTGGACACGATGAACACCCCGTCGCGGCGTCCGGCGATGGCGTCGGCGACGATCTGCTCGGCGCCGCCATCGGCATACATCTCGGCGGTGTCGATGAGCGTCATGCCCAGATCGAGGCCCAGTTGCAGGGCGCCGATCTCGGCATCGCGGCGGCGGGCGTTCTCGCCCATCCGCCAGGTCCCCTGCCCCAGAGCCGGCACGGCCTCGCCAGATGGCAGCCGGACGCGGCCGATCGGCATCAGAACCGGCCCTTGACGCCGGCCGTGACGCTCCAGGCATCGAGCTCCGCCCCGCCGATCGAGTCGTCATGCAGGATCAGCGAGCCGTCGGAAATCTGGCGATAGTCGGTGGGCATGTGACCGGCGAACATCTTGTCGTAGGCGCCCGAAAGGTAGGCGCCAAGGTGATCGGTGAAGTTGTATTCGATCTTCGCCTCGGCCGAAACCATCTGTCCGAAGGTGAGGTTGTCGGTGATGTATTCGGGGGGCGTGCGCAGATAGTGGTGGTCGACGCTCTGGCCGTAGACGATGAGGCCCGCCCGGGCGCCCGCTTCGAGGTCCCACGGCCCGTCGCTGACGGTCGCGTCAAGCCCGGCGAAGATGGTGGGAAGCTGCTGGCGATAGCGCACGGCCGGCACATTCGGGATGGTCCCCACGGTATCGCGGAAGCCGCCGACGCTATAGACATAGGTGCCGCCCACCGCGGTCCATTCGACATCGGTGTAGCTCAGCCCGCCATTGACGTTGACCGTCAGGGCCTCGCTGATGGGCAGGTCGCGGCCGAGCGCGATATCGCCCTTGAGATACCAGTCGAGACTGGTGTTGGGACTGATCGAGCGGTGATCCCAGTCGTTGAACTGGTAGCTGGGCGAGAAGCTTGTCCAGTCGTAGTCGGTCATGACGCTGTCGCCCAGCAGCGCCGCATCGATGTGGCCGCGCAGCGTCCAGCCATCGGGCAGGCGCAGCTTGACATCGACATTGGCGATCGGCGCCTGACTCTCCCATACGAGCAGGCTCAGATTGTCGTCACCCGATGAGCCGGCATAGACGTGCTCGCGCGCCGTGATGCTGGCATAGCCCACGCTACCGCGTAGAACGACATTCGAATTGGGGTCGGCGGCGGCCTGATCGGTGTCGGAAAAGAGGTAGGGGCTGTCGGGATCGACGATCAGCCGGCCGTCGCCGGCCAAGGCGGCCGAAGAAAGGCCGGTCCCCGACACAAGAGCCGCGATCAAAAGCCGCCTGCGACTGAAATTGAGCACGGCGAACATCCCCGGGAGCCGCTCGCAAGTAGGCCAGCTTATGGTTAACAATTGCTAAGGGGTGCCGGGGTTAGGAATCGGGCATGAGCACCGCGCTGCTGGTGGACGAGGAGATGGAACGGCTGGTCGCGGGCTGGCAGCGCGAGCTGGGCTCGGTCAGGCGGCTCGCCTCGAGGACGCTCGAGGCCTATGGACGCGACCTTGGGCAGTTCTGCGCATTCATGGCCATGCACACCGGCGGGGCCGTGTCGCTTGCGACGCTGCGCCAGATGCGGGCGGCAGATCTGCGCGCCTTCATGGCGCGACGCCGCGAGGACGGCATCGAGGCGAGGTCGCTGGCGCGCGCGCTTTCGGCGATCAAGAGCTTCCTGCGGTTCCTCGAACGCGAGGGCGTGCTCGCCACCGAAGCGCTCAACACCCTCAGAACCCCGCGGGCGAAGCGTTCGCTTCCCAGGGCGCTGACCGTCGGCGAAGCCAAGGCGGCCATCGCCACCACCGCCGAACTGGAGGAGCGGCCGTGGATCGCGGCGCGCGACGCGGCGGTGCTCTCGCTCTGCTACGGTGCCGGCCTGCGCATCTCGGAGGCGCTCTCGCTCAGCCGCGCCGACCTCGAAGGGCCGGTTCTGAGAGTCACGGGCAAGGGCGGAAAAACGCGCATGGTGCCGCTGATCGAACCCGTGCGCCAGGCGGTCGAGGCCTATCAGAAACTCTGTCCATTCAAGCTCGGGCCGAACCAGCCGCTGTTTCGGGGCCTGAAGGGCGGGGTGCTGTCGCCCCGGCTGGTGCAGATGCGCGTGGCCCAGCTCAGGGGCGCCCTGGGGCTGCCCCCAAGCGCCACGCCGCACGCGCTCAGGCATTCCTTCGCCACCCATCTGCTGAGCCGGGGCGGCGACCTGCGGGCGATCCAGGAGCTTCTGGGGCACGCATCGCTCTCAACGACGCAGATCTATACCGCGGTCGACAGCGAGCGGCTGCTCGAGGCCTATCGGGCGGCGCATCCGCGCGGGTAGGACCCGGGGCCCGCCGCTTGCGGCGCGGCGGGAGCTTGATAGAAGGGCGGCGGCAACCCTCGAGGCGCGCGTGGCCCAGGCGAAGACTCCTACGGCGTTCGAAAGGCTGATGCAGGAGGCGCGGCAGGCCTATGCGACAGCGCAGCCGCAACAGGCCATTGCCGCGCTCGACAGGGCGATGGGCCTCGCCACCACTCCGGCGGAACTGCGGCTCATTGCAGGGGTGCATCGGCGTTTCGGGCGCCTCGAGCTCGCGGCAGAAGCGTTCCGCGCTCTGCTGAAGCTCGATCCAAAGGCGAGCGATGCGCACCTGCACCTGGCGCTGATGCGGCGGCATGAGCGCGAGGACGAAGAGCTCGCCGCACTGCTGGCGGTCTTTGCGCAGGCCGATGCCGGCGAGCGCGTGCCCCTGGGCTTCGCTCTGGGCAAGATCTACGAGGATCTGGGGCAGATCGACCGGGCGGCCGGCTACTACGCCGGGGCCAATGCCGCGCGACGGGCGAAGCTCGATTTTTCGATCGGGTCGGTCGAAGCCGAGTTCGCCGCGCTGCAGGCGGCTTTCACGCCGGAGCTTTTCGCGCGGTTTGAGGGGGCCGGTCACCCAACGGCCGAGCCGATCTTCATTGTCGGCATGCCGCGTTCGGGCTCAACCCTCCTCGAGCACATCCTTGCGAGCCACCCGGACGTGCTGGGCGGGGGCGAGATGAATCTCATGGACAGGCTCGAAGCGACCATGCTCGAGCGCTCGGGGCGCGCATCGGTTGCCGCGTTTGTCACGCAGGTGCGGCCGGAGGCCATGGCCGGATGGGCCGCAGCCTATCTCGAGCCGGTCCAGCAGGCGCTTGGCGGCAGGCGGCGGTTCACCGACAAGAACCTCGACAATTTCCGCCGCGTCGGCCTCATCCGGCTGCTGTTTCCCAAAGCGCGCATCGTCCACTGCGTGCGCGATCCGCTCGATACCTGTTTTTCGATCTGGAGGCGGCTGTTTGGCGGCGACAGCGTGCCGTTCGCCTACGACCAGACCGAGCTCGGCCGCTACTATGTGCTCTACCGCGAGCTGATGCAGCATTGGAACAGAGTTCTTCCGGGGTTCGTGCACGAACAGGTCTATGAGCGGCTGGTGGCCGATCCGGAACCGGAAATGCGCCGGCTCGTCGACTTCTGCGGGCTGAGCTGGCAGGCGCGCCTGCTCGAGTTCTACAAGACCGAGCGCGGCATCACCACGGCGTCCGCCGCGCAGGTGCGCCAGCCGCTCTATGCCGACTCGGTGGGGGGCGCGCGGGCCTACGCCGCGCACCTCAGGCCGCTGATCGCGGCGCTGGGCGGCTAAGCGCCGATCTCGCCTCAGCCGGCGTAGGCCACGGTGCGCTGCGTCTGTTCGCCCAGGCCTTCGACGCCAAGCCGCATGGTCTGGCCCGGCTTGAGCCACACCGGGTTCGGCTTGATGCCCATGCCGACGCCGGGCGGGGTGCCGGTGGTGATGACATCTCCCGGCTGCAGCGACATGAACTGGCTGACATAGGAGACGAGCTGGCGAACCCCGAAGATCATGGTCCTGGTGGACCCGTCCTGGTAGCGGTGGCCATCGACTTCAAGGAACATCTTCAGATTCTGCGGGTCGGGCACCTCGTCGCGCGTAACGAGCCAGGGGCCGATGGGACCGAAGGTATCGGCGGACTTGCCCTTCACCCACTGGCCGCCGCGCTCCTGCTGGAAGTGGCGTTCGCTCAGATCGTTGACCACGCAGTAGCCGGCCACGTGATCGAACGACTCGGCCTCGGAGATGTAGCGGGCCTCCTTGCCGATGACGACGCCGAGCTCGACCTCCCAGTCGGGCTTCTTGGCGTTCTTGGGGATGATGACGTCGTCGTTGGGGCCGATGATGGCGCTCGTGGCCTTCATGAAGATGATCGGTTCGGAGGGGATGGCGGCTCCGGTTTCGGCGGCGTGGTCGGCATAGTTGAGGCCGATGCAGATGAACTTGCCGACAAAGCCGACGCAGGGGCCGATGCGCAGCTTGCCGTCGAGAACCGGCAGCTTGCCCGGATCGGCGGCGCGGATCTTGGCAAGTCCGGCATCGGTGAGCGCTTCGCCCCTGAGGTCGGGCACGATCGAGGAAATGTCGCGATAGGTCCCGTCGGAATGCAGGATCGCCGGCCTTTCGGCGCCCTTGTTGCCCACGCGCAGCAGCTTCATCTGAGTAGAACTCCGGTCTTTCGGTGGCGGCCTTGGTAACGGCCGGCGCCCCCGAAATCGAGGGCGACTTTGGGTGAATCGGTTCGCTCAGCCCAGCGGCAGAGCCATGTCGGCAAAGCGCTCGCCGTCGGCAAACAGCTCGGGCGACTGCCGCGCGAAGACGAGAAGCTCGCCGGTGACCTTGTCGATATGGGCGCGCATGGCGGCCGCGGCGCGATCCGGGTCGCCGGCGGCGATGCCATCGGCAATCGCCTTGTGCTCGGCATGCGTGTTGGTGAGTCGGCGGGGATCGAGGATCAGCAGGCGGGCGCGATCGAGATTGGCGCGCGCCTGCTCGATGATGGTGCGGATGCGATCGAAGCGGAGCGCGGTGAACAGGATTTCGTGGAATTCAAGATCGTAGCGGTGGAACGTGGCGCGGTCGCCGCGCCGGGCCGCCTTGGCCTGTTCGCCGAGATTGGCTTCGAGCCGTTCAAGCACGCCGGGCGGGCGGCGGGCGACGAGGGCGCGCACGGCTTCGCTTTCGAGAGCCTTGCGGATCAGCATGTATTCGACAACGTCGCCGATCTTGACGCGGCTGACCATGGAGCCGCGCTGCGGCATGATCTCGACCAGCCCCTCGGCCTGCAGGCGGGCCAGCGCTTCGGATACGGGGAAACGCGAGACGCCCAGGCGCTCGCAAATGGCGCCCTTGTCGAGCAGCTCGCCGGGCTTGAGCTCGAGGCTGACGATCGCCTGGCGGAGGCCGGCGACAACCGACTGGGTGACGCTGCCGCGCTGCGGAGAGGCGGAATGCACCAGAAATTTGTAGGGGATTTCGGCAGCGCTCATGCTAACATGTTAGTTGGATCGCTGCCCCGGATCAACCGGGGCGCCACGACACGAGCCCGAGATTCATTCATGTCCGACGTCATGTCCCGCCCGGCCGCCAAGACGCTGCTGCTCAATTCCGCCGACAATGTCGCGGTGGCGCTCGCCAATCTCGATGTCGGCACGCAGACGCCGCAGGGGGTCAAGACCACCAAGCGCGTGCCGCGCGGGCACAAATTCACGGTGCGTCCGGTCAAGGCAGGCGACGCGATCATCAAGTTCGGACAGATCATCGGCTTTGCCAGGATGGACCTGCCGGCGGGCGAATGGGTGCATGAGCACAATTGCGGGATCGGCGAGGAGCACGGCGCGTTTGCGCGCGACTACGCGTTCAGCGAGGGAGTCGAGCCGGTCGACTTTGTGCCCGCCGACAGGCAGGCGACGTTCCAGGGCTACCGGCGTTCGAACGGCGCGGTGGGGACGCGCAACTATGTGGGCATCCTCACCTCGGTCAACTGTTCGACCACGGTGGCGGGGTTCATCGCGCGCGAGATCGAGCGGAGCGGCATTCTCGAGGACTATCCCAATATCGACGGCATCGTGGCGCTCAAGCAGGCCAACGGCTGCATCATCGATTATCGCGGCGTGATCTTCGATACGCTCAAGAAGACCACCTGGGGCTACGCCACCAATCCGAACATGGGCGGCGTGGTGATGGTGGGCCTGGGCTGCGAGGGCTTCCAGATTCCCAGGCTCAAGGAGGCCTACGGGGTCACCGAGAACGAGACGTTCCGTACCATGACCATCCAGGAGGTGGGCGGGACGAAAAAAACCGTGGAGGCCGGCGTCGAGGCGGTCAAGGCGATGCTGCCGATCGTCAACAACGTCCGGCGCGAGACCGTGCCGGCGAGCGAACTGATGCTGGCGCTGCAATGCGGCGGGTCGGACGGATATTCGGGAATTACGGCAAATCCGGCGCTCGGCTACGCGGCGGACCTGCTGGTGCGCCATGGCGGCACGGCGATCCTTTCCGAGACGCCGGAGATCTACGGCGCCGAACATCTGCTCACGCGGCGGGCGCGGACGAAGGAGGTCGGCCAGAAGCTCGTGGACATCATCCACTGGTGGGAAGACTACACGCGGCGCAACAATATGGAGCTCAACAACAACCCCTCGCCCGGCAACAAGCTTGGCGGGCTCACCACCATTCTGGAAAAGTCGCTGGGCGCGGCGGCCAAGGGGGGCACGACGCCGCTCAACGCGGTCTACCATTATGCCGATCCGGTGACGGAGAAGGGCCTGGTGTTCATGGATACGCCCGGCTACGACCCGGTTTCGGCGACCGGGCAGGTGGCCGGGGGCGCAAACATTCTCGCCTTCACCACGGGGCGCGGCTCGGCCTATGGCTGCAAGCCGACGCCATCGATCAAGATCGCGACCAATTCGGAGACCTATCACCGGATGATCGACGACATGGACATCAATGGCGGCGAGGTGGTGGAAGGCTCCTCGCTCGAAGAGAAAGGGCAGGAGATCTTCGACATGATCCTGCGCGTGGCTTCGGGCGAGAAGACGAAATCGGAACTGCTCGGCTACGGCGACAACGAGTTCGTGCCCTGGCAGATTGGAGCGACGGTCTAGACAAAATGCAACTGAGACGATTGGGAAACAGCGGCGCCATCGTGACGGCATGGTGCCTGGGGACAATGACGTTCGGCGCGGAGGCGGACGAGGCCACCTCATTTGCGCTGATGGACACCTACGCCAAGGCCGGCGGCAACTTCCTCGATACGGCCGACGTCTATTCGAACGGCGTTTCCGAGCAGATCGTGGGCCGCTGGCTCAAGGCGCGGCCGACCGAGGCAAAACAGATGCTGGTCGCCACCAAGGGGCGTTTCCCCACCGGGGACGGCCCCAACGATATCGGGCTGTCGCGCCGGCACCTGGGGCTGGCGCTCGACGATTCGCTGCGGCGCCTGCAGATCGAGCGCATCGACCTCTACCAGATGCACGCCTGGGACGGGCTGACACCGCTCGAGGAGACACTGCGCTTCCTGGATGACGCCGTGCGGGCCGGCAAGATCGCCTATTACGGCTTTTCCAACTATCTGGGCTGGCAGGTGACCAAGGCGGCCCAGATCGCCCGGTTCATGGGCTATGCCCCGCCGGTGACGCTGCAGCCGCATTACAACCTCATCGTGCGCGACATCGAGTTCGAGGTGGTGCCGGCCTGCCTGGATGCCGGCATGGGCCTGCTGCCCTGGTCGCCCCTGGGCGGCGGCTGGCTCACGGGAAAGTACCGGCGCGACACCCCGCCCACCGGCGCCACGCGGCTGGGCGAGAACCCCAATCGCGGCCAGGAATCATACGGCCCGCGCAATGCCTCCGAGCGGGTCTGGACGATCATCGCGGCGCTCGAGGCGATCAGCAAGGCGCGCGGGGTCAGCATGGCCGAGGTGGCGCTCGCCTGGGTCGCCGGCCGGCCGGCGGTGACCTCGGTGATCCTGGGCGCGCGCACCACCGGGCAGCTCGAGGAAAACCTCAAGGCGGACGGGCTGATGCTGACGGCGGAGGAGACCGCCCGGCTCGATGCGGCGAGCGCGCCGGTGATGGGCGACTACCCCTACGGCAAGGGCGGCGTCAGCCAGCGCACGCGGCCCATCGCCGGCGGCCGCGCCAACTGACGGCAGACATGGTCAAGACCGTACGGGTCAGGATCACCGGCCTGGTGCAGGGCGTGGGCTATCGCGCCTGGACCGAGCAGGCGGCCCGGCAGCGCGGGCTTTCGGGCTGGGTGCGCAACCGGCGGGACGGCTCGGTCGAAGCCCTGATTTCGGGCGGCGAGGAGGCGGTGACCGAAATGCTCGGCTATTTCTGGCAGGGCCCGCCCGCCTGCCGGGTCGAGCGGGTGGAGGCCGAGCCGGCGGCCGCCCCCATGCAGCTGGGCTTTCGCACCCTGCCCACCGCCTGATTCGCGCCGTTTTCGGGCGCAGGCAGAGCGGGCCGGCGGCAAAGCTTGCTCCCCGCCAGGGGCTTAGTCCGTCACAAACGGGTCAACTCAGGGTCACGCAATCGCCAAGCGCCGGGCCTAGCTGTTGAGCCGACGGTGCAGATCAGGAGACCATCCATCATGCGCGCTTCTGAGTATTGGGCCCATCACGTGACCGCCCGCGCAACGAGCGGGCAGCAGATCGATATCCAGTACGATCCCCGCACCAACGCCATCGTGTTCGTCGAGAATGGCTGGTCGGCCGACATGCGCGGCGGGGTCACGCCGCGCACGATGTTCCGCGAGCAGCTCGAAACGCACAAGGTGCGGCGGCTGCCCAGGCGCTACGCCGCCTGAGTTCAGGGGTCAGCCGGTGGCGACGACCTCGCCGACAACGCGGTCGGCGGGGCCGTCGAGATATTGGCGCATGTTGGCCGCGAACCACGGGCCGGCGATTTCGGCCGAGGCCCTGTCGAGGCTCGCCCGTTCGCGGTAGCGCACCAGTATCGCGCCCGTCACCTCGTCGATCTTCAGCAGCTCGATGCTGATGAAATCGGGCTCGGCGCGGACGTGATCGCCGAAGGCGCGGATCTTGGCGCGCAGCTCGTTCCAATCCGTGGCGGCTTTGAATTTCAGGCGGTTGATGACGATGTGCATGGCGGCTCCCCCTTTCGGCCGGCGACACTGCCACAAGAGGGGGCGCGGCGTCGCGGGGGGTTGCGTTTTGTCCCGGGCGGGCGTTCTGAGGCGGCAAGGAGACCTGCCATGCCCCTCACCGACGCGCTGACCCGCCACATCAAGACCAGGGACCTGCTGCCGGCCGCGGCCTTCGTGGGCGGCGCATGGGCCGAAAACGCCGATAGCGGCAATCGGTTCGAGGTGCGCAATCCCTCGACCGGCGAGGTGCTGGCGAGCCTGCCCGATATGGGAGTGGCCGAAACCCGGCGGGCCATCGCCGCGGCGGCGGAGGCGCAGGCGGCCTGGGCGGCAAGGACGGGCAAGGCGCGCGCGGCGGTGCTGCGGCGGATGCACGAGCTGATGATGCAGCACCAGGATGATCTCGCCGCCATCATGACGGCCGAACAGGGCAAGCCGCTGGGCGAAGCCAAAGGCGAAATCGCCTATGGCGCGGCCTATGTCGAATGGTTCGGGGAAGAGGCCAAGCGCGTCTATGGCGACACCATTCCGGGCCACCAGGAAGACAAGCGCATCATCGTAATCAAGCAGCCGGTCGGCGTGGTGGCGACGATCACGCCGTGGAACTTCCCCAACGCCATGCTGGCGCGCAAGCTCGCGCCCGCCCTTGCCGCCGGATGCGCCGTGGTCAGCAAGCCGGCGGACGAGACGCCGCTGTCGGCGATCGCGCTGGCGCGGATCGCCGAAATGGCGGGCCTGCCCAAAGGCCTGTTCAGCGTCATCCTGTCGACCGACGCTCCGGCGATCGGACAGGAATTCTGTTCCAGCCCGATTGTCCGTAAGCTGAGCTTCACCGGATCGACCGAGGTCGGCCGCATCCTGATGCGGCAGGCGGCGGACCAGATCAAGCGCCTCAGCCTCGAGCTGGGCGGAAATGCGCCGTTTATCGTGTTCGACGATGCCGACCTGGACGCGGCCGTCGAGGGGGCGCTCATCAGCAAGTATCGCAACAACGGGCAGACCTGCGTATGCGCCAACCGCATCTATGTGCAGGCCGGCGTATACGACGCCTTCGCCGAAAAGCTGGTCGCCGCCACGCGCCGGCTCAAGGTGGGCGACGGCTTCGCGCCGGACACTGCGCTCGGGCCGCTGATCAACCGGCCGGCGCTCGACAAGGTCGAACGGCATCTGGCCGATGCCCGCCAGAAGGGAGCGACGGTGCTGCTGGGCGGCAGGCCGATGCAGGGCCTGTTCTTCGAGCCCACGGTGCTTGCAGGGGCGACGCCCGGCATGCTGCTTGCCCATGAAGAGACCTTCGGGCCGGTCGCGCCGCTGTTCCGGTTCGAGACCGTCGAGGATGTGATCTCCATGGCCAACGACACCGAGTACGGGCTTGCCTCGTATTTCTACGCGCGCGACCTTGCCCGCGTCTTCAAGGTCGCCGAGGCGCTCGACTACGGCATGGTGGGCATCAATACCGGTCTGATTTCCACCGAGGTCGCTCCGTTCGGCGGCGTCAAGCAGTCGGGGCATGGGCGCGAGGGCAGCAAATATGGCATCGAGGACTATCTCGACATCAAGTATCTGTGCCTGAGCGTGTGACGCGGGGCCGGCGCCCGGGGGGGTCTGGCCTGCCCGCCGCACCCTTCAGAGTCTGAGGCGATAGGTGATCTTGGCATCGCCTGGCTCGTAGAAATCGTCAAAGCGCGCGACGGTCTCGAAGCCGTAACGCTCGTAGAAGGCGCGGGCCGGCGCATAGGCGGGTCGCGAAGAGGTTTCGGCGAAGATCTGCGTGCCGCGCTTGAGGCGGACGAATTTGGCCGTGCGCTGCATCAGCTCGCCGGCAAGACCCGTCCCGCGGCGCTCCGGAAGAACGGCGATCCAGTAGAGGTCGAAGCTGACGCGGCTGAACGGAATGCGGTCGAAACAGGTATAGCCGACCAGCCGCCCGTCCGCTTCTGCAAGCAGCCAGCGATAGGTTTCAGTGCCCGAGAGCGTGGTCTCGGCGAGCTCGGCGGCGACGCGCGCCTCCTCGGGAGAAAAGACGCCGGTCGCCTGGATGAGCTTGAGGATGCGCGGAGGGTCGGCGGCATCGAGC
>DASZSH010000107.1:0-4029 GCA_035548755.1 Devosia sp. | reverse complement strand
CACCCGCGAGCGCGACAGGGTCAGCATCTGCGCCGGCGTGAACGGCAGCGTGATGAGGAAGCCCGCCGGCTCGTCGCCCGTATGGGGGAAGAAGACCTTGCCGGTCACGAGCGGCGGCAGGGCCAGCCTGTCGAAGGCCGCCGCCCACGCGCGGTCGGGGATGAGCGAGAACGGCGCCCCGAACAGTTCGCCCATGTCGGATCGCACGGTGTGCCGTGGATGCATAAGGAACGCAAACTTGTGGTGCATGAACTTCCTCGTTCGCGCCGAGCCGCCCGCGACGGGTACCATTTGAATAGAATTAACAGTTTATTTACGCTGCGCCAGTTGCGAAGGGTTCTGTGGTTAACATGCCTGCCATGCTGGAAAATCGCCAGCTTTCTCAGCGCCTTGCGAGAGGGCGCGCGCAACTTCGCGCGTCCCCTTTGCACCTCTTGTCGGGATTTTGCGCGAGCCTCGAAAGAATTCGTTGATCCTCCGTCCCTAGTGTCCGGCAGACGTGCGCCCCGCCGGGCCGCGTCGCGAGGACCGTCGATGCAGGCGACTTCAACGATCCGCCTCTCCGAACTGCTGGGGGCACTGAGCACCGCGCTGGACATGACCGAGGGGCAACCCATCGGCCACTGCATGCGCACCTGTTGGATCGGCACCAATATCGGCCTGCGCCTGGGCCTCGAAGGCGGCAGGCTGCACGATCTCTACTACGCGCTGCTGCTCAAGGATCTGGGCTGCACCTCCAACGCCGCGCGCATCTGCGAACTGTTCCTGGCCGACGACATCGCCTTCAAGAAGGACCTGCTGGCCACCGACGATGCCTCCATGCCGCAGGCCGTGCAGTTCCTCCTCACCCACACCGCCGTGGGCGCCGACCTGTCGGAGCGGCTGAAGGCCCTCTTCCGCGTCGCCGCCAACAAGAAGACCATCAACCGCGACCTGATCGACGCCCGCTGCACGCGCGGCGCCGATATCGCGCGGCAGATGCGCTTCAACGACGAGGTCGCCAAGGGCATCCTGCATCTGGACGAGCGCTGGGACGGGTCGGGCAATCCCCATGGCCTGCGCGGCGACGAAATCCCGCTCAATGCCCAGGTCGCGCTGCTCTCGCAGGTCATCGACGTGTTCGCCACCGCGCAGGGCCCGAACGCGGCCGTCGCCGAAGTGCAGCGGCGCGCCGGACGCTGGTTCAATCCCGAGCTGGTCGAGATGTTCCTCGAGGTTGCGCAGTGGCCGCGCTTCTGGGAGGTCTGGGGCTCGAGCAATCTCGAGGCCGAGCTCTTCAGCCTCGAGCCGGCGCTCGTCTCCGCGCCGGTCGACGACGGCTACCTTGACGACATCACCACTGCCTTCGCCTCCATCATCGACTCCAAGAGCCCCTACACCAGCGGCCACAGCGAGCGTGTGACCATGTTCGCCGACCTCATCGCCGGCGAGCTGGGCACCAGCGAGCCGCGCCGCCGCTGGCTGCGCCGCGCCGCGCTGCTGCACGATATCGGCAAGCTCGGCGTGAGCTCGAGGATATTGGACAAGCCCGGCAAGCTCGACGACACCGAGTGGACCTCGATCCGCATGCACCCGGTCTATACCGAGGAAGTGCTCTCGCGCGTCGCCGCCTTCCGCGAGCTGACCCCGATCGCCGCGGCGCACCACGAGCGCCTGGACGGGGCCGGCTATCCCTACAGGCTCAGCGGCCCGCAGATCTTGAAGGAAACCCGCATCATCACCACCGCGGACATTTTCGACGCGCTGACCGCCGACCGCCCCTACCGCCCAGCAATGCCCGTCGAGAAGGCCCTCAAGCTCATGGCCGACATGTGCGGAACCGCCATCGACCCCGACTGCTTCACGGCCCTCTGCTCGGGGATAGGGGCGTCCGAAAGCATCATGCGTTCGATCCGCAAGCAGCGGGTCGCCGCCTGATCGGATCGCGGCTGACCTGCTGCCTCAGCAGCTGCGATAGCGCAGCTGATAGATGAGTCCCGCTGCCACGTCCTGCGAGCGGATGCTGATGCTCGCCACCCGCCCGCCCGCCGTCTCGACCCGGATGCTCGACTGGATGCGCAGATTGAACGAGGCGCCGCACGCCGACCACACCGGCGCCGCCGCCGCGGTGCTGAACGAGAACTTGCCGCTCGTCGGCCCGCTGAACGACCGCGACACCTTGGGCCCGTTGCCCCCGGCAAAGAAGATTTCCGCCGCGATGGTCGCCTTGGCGCCCGCCGGCAGGCTGTTGCGCCCGCGATAGGTCACCCCCACGATGGCCACCGACTTGCCCGCCGGCGCCGTGAAGGGGATGGCAATCCCGCAGGCCTTGCGCTCGAAGCTGCGCGCCCCGCCCGCCACGGCGCGGTATTGCGTGAAGCCCACGCTCAGCGTCGCGCCGCCGCCGCCCAGCGCGGCATAGGCGGTGCCCGCGGGGCACCCCGTCCCGCCGATCCCGAGCCGGCCGATCGACGGCCCGGCGGCAGCGGCAGGCGCCAGCCCCGCCAGCAGCAGCGCCAGCGACAGTCCCGCGACGAATCCCGTTCTAGAACGAGACATGGTAGTCTCCTCCGATCTGGGCCTAGAAGCTCATGTGCAGGCCTGCGCCGATCTGCGCATGTCCTCCTGAACTTTGCCCGTTTGTGCCGAATGCGAAGGCGCTGACTGTGCTCGCGTCCGTAACCGAGTAGCTCACGCGCGCGCCATACCGCGCGAAGAGCTCGCTTGCGGCCGACGTGCTGAACGAGCCCGCGCCGGCGATTGTCGAGGTGACGTCAGTCATTCCCGTAGTCCGCCCGACAGCCCCTACCAGGGTCAAGGCGAGCGCCGGCGAGAATTCGTGCGTCCACTGGCCCCCGACCGACGCGACATTGAACACGCCTGTCTGCGCCGGCTGATCGACTTCGAACATCCCGGTCCCCGACGGCGAGAAACTGAGGGCTCCAGTATTGAGCGCGTCTGTCGCCAGGCTCGCTGCGAGAATGACCTGATCGCCCGCGCGAGGTGCCACAAGCACGCCACCCGAGACGTAGCCTCCGAGATAGCTTCCACCTGTAACGCTGCTCGCCGCGACAGTTCCGCCGGGCGTCGTGAATGTCTGGCTGAACGTCATGCTGAGGCTGGGAGCCAGGCTCGCCCCGGCCTCCAGGAAAGGCCGATAGAGCTGCCCTTGATCGGGCGTCACATAGCGGGCGCCACCGAAAACCACTGCGCCTGCTGTGGAATTGCCGATCGTGCTTTGATCGATATAGGCGAGGCCGCCAAACACGCTGGTTCCATCGCCGAGGGTCTTCACCCCGCGCACGCCGAGCGTGACTGATCCAATGCCCCCCAGCAGCGACACGCCATCCTGATCGTCGAAGGGCTGGCCCGCGCCTCCAAGGAGGGAGGTCGTCGCGCTGAGGTGAGTGACAAGCCCGGTGCGCGCGACCGATAGATCGAAAAGATCGGTTTGCGATTGCAGCACATAGTCTGCCGAATCCAGATCGAACTCGTCGCCGCCGACGGGGGACGTAACCGCAATGTCGAAGCGGGACTGGAGTTCATTTCCCCGCGCGAACACGTTGCCCGTAGCCAACTCGCCGAACGTGCCCCCGGGGTCCCCAACCAGATTGGTCGTCTCTGTTTGCCCGTTGTGCTGCACGGTGAGCTGGGCGCCTGTGCCCTCGCTAAGCTCGCCGCTGTAGCTTGCCGAAAACAGCGAGATGACGTCGTGCCCAACGACACCTTGGATGGGCATGGCAAGATCGCAGCCCGCCGGCACGCCGTCGAACGCCGCCAGTCCCAGTCCGGGCACGGAATAGGCGGTCAGGTCGGGTGAGAACACATATCCTGTGAGGTCGCAGCTCGCCGCTCGAACGCCCGGTGCGGCCGCCAATGCGACGCCAAGAGCCAGTAGTCCAGCGAGCCTCTTCATGCCTGCCCCTCGATGCGGGGGAGAGGTCGGCGGTGAATCGCCGCCCTCTCCGCAGGCGTCAGCCTAGCACTTCTTCCACTGCAGCTGGTAAACGATCGCCGCGTTCACATCTTCGGAGTCGACCGTCGCTTCGG
>DASZSH010000106.1:0-18861 GCA_035548755.1 Devosia sp. | reverse complement strand
GCGATCCTCTCGGTCGCGGCGGTGCAGGAGACCGCCTGGCAGGGCGCCGGGCTGCTCGGCATCTATTCGCTCGGCCTGGGCGTGCCGTTCCTGCTTGCTGGCGTCGCGATCGGGCCGTTCCTGACCTTCTTTGCCGGTTTCCGGCGGCATCTGGGGACGGTGGAGAAGGTCATGGGGGTCGCCTTGGTCCTGACGGGCCTGCTGTTCCTCACCGGCCAGTTCACCCGTCTCAGCTACTGGTTCCTTGAAACATTCCCCGTCCTCCAGGGCTTCGGCTGACATTAACCGTAAGCGGCGAAAGACCCCTTCGGCGGCCGACCGGAAGGCATTGTGAACGCGCCATTAGAGCCTCCACGGCAGCATGCCAGGCGGAGAACGGGGAGCGCGCATGCCGCAGTCGACTGTACTCGAGGAGATCGCACTCGGCGGCGCCAAGCCGGGGACGGCGGTCGCGCAGACTGCGCCGGCGGAAATTACCCTTGAGGTCGCCCACTGTCTCGACGATGTGACCGATGCATGGCGCGCCCTGTCCGCGTCCATCGAATCTCCCGGCCAGGACATCGGCTTCACGCGCCTGTGGATCGCTGCTCACCACATCCCTCAAGCCGATCAGTTCTATGTGCTGGCGCGCGAAGGGGGGCGACCGTTGGCGCTCATGGCCCTGCATCGCCGCCGCCGGGCAGGCCTGCGCGAACTGGGCTGGTTCGCCGGCAGCCATGTCGGCTGCGGCGCGCCCCTGGTCGACCGCGAGCGCCTAGCAGCTCTGGGCAGCAACCGTCGCCGGAGGCTCTGGCTGGACATGCTGCGCCGCCTCGACGGGGCCGACCTGGTGCAGCTGCGGTCGGTTCCCGAACTTGTGGTCGGCGGTGTCGACATTTTCGCTGAGCTCGGCCGGCCGATCCCGGGCGACACACTCTACCGCGCGCATTTTTCGAGTTTCGAGGAAGCCGACCGCACCCAGCGCAACAAGTCGCGCCGCAAGCACGACCGCCAACAGGGTGAAAGGCTCGAGGCGATGGGGGCAGTCAGCTTTGAGGAAGTCGGCAATGGCGAGGCCGCCCTTGCGGTGCTGGACGTCATGTTCCGCCAGCGCGCCGCCCGCTTCCGGGAAATGGGCGTGGCCGATCCGTTCGCCGCCCCCGCCGTGCGAGCCTTCTACGACAGCACCGCGCGCGGGGGCTCCGGCGTCGCGGTGAAACTGCATGTCCTGCGGCTCGATGGCGAGATCGTCGCCACCCGCTACAACATCGCCCAGGGCGACCGGCTGTTCTGCCTCATCTCCTCCATGAGCGAGGATGCCGCGCTGCGTCCCGGCTCGCCGGGCAAGCAATGCCTGCTGCGCGTCATGCAGACCGTGTTCGACCAGGGGTTTCGCGTGTTCGACATGGGTGAGGGCGAAACCGACGAGAAACGCCACTGGTGCAACGAGCACATGGCCGTCTCGCACCGGCACGTGGCCATCACCCGCCGAGGCGCGCTGATGGTTGCGCTCTCCGGCGCCGCCCTGGCGCTCCGCCATCGGATCAAGTCCGATCAGAGACTGCTGGCAGTCGCCAAGCGCCTGCGCAGCGCCGTGCTGGGCGGCCGGAGGCAGGCCGACCGCCAGGCCGCGCCCGAAACCTAAGGGGCGATGAGCTTGAGCATTGCGAGGAAGTCCTCGCGATACTTGGCCGGGTTCTCCTTGAACGAGAGCAAGTGGTTCGCTCCCGTCTCGAGGTAGATCGTGGGTGCGCTGCGTTTCGCAACGACGCCCTCGGCGATGCTCGCCGGTACCAGCTCGTCCGTTGTTCCCTGCGCCAGAAACAGCGGCCCCGGATAGGTTTCGACCGCGGCGCGTGTGTCGGCCTTGCCCAGATCAGTCCCGTTGAGCAGCTCGATGCCAAGTATGCCAAGGCTCGCCAGGGCTTGGGCGAAGGGGAGGTGACGCTTTTCGAGCTTGTCGAGCACGATGGCGTTGAAATCGAGCGCGGGGGCGTCGAGCGCCAGGCCGACGACCTTGTCGGCCCGCTTGGAGTTGATCAGAAACTCCCCGGCGATCGCTCCCCCCATCGATTCCGCTACCAGAACGACTCTTTGAGCGCCGTTGCTCAGCATCCAGGCGACCGCATCATCTACGTCTTGCCACTCGGTAAGGCCGAAACTGTAGAGGTGGTTTGGCGAGCTCGGGGCGCCCTTGTCGTTGCGATAGGTGATGAGCAGTGTGGGAATGCCGGCTTCGTGGAGCACCGAGAGCTGCTTGTAGCCGTTTTCGCGCAATCCCCCGATGCCGTGGACATAAATCGCCCAGACCGGCGAGGGCGAGGAGGCCGGAACGAGCCAGGCCTCGGCGCCACCAAGCGCGGTCGTATAGGTGATGATCTGGAAGTCGTAGCCGAATGCCGTCTTGGGGTCGCCGCGATAGTTGAGCTCGAGCGGGTCCTTGGGGGGATCTGGATTGTTGCTTCTGCTCCAGTCGATCGCGCCCGGCGTGAGCAGCTCGCGCAGCAGCAGGGTTGTGATGATGCCGCCGCCCACGAAATAGAGGGCAACCAACGCGACGGCAACGCCGATGACCACCCGCACTATCCTCTGCATTGCCCTCATGCTCGGCTCGGCGTCGAACCCTTCGGCTACATCAACCGCATGGCCTTCATCGAGGAATGGCCGGATTTCCCGATGATGATGTGATCGTGAACGGTAATCCCGAGCGGCCTGGCCACTTCGTTGATCTGCCGCGTCATCTGCACGTCCGCCGTGGAGGGAGCCGGATCGCCCGAGGGATGGTTGTGCACCAGGATCAGCGCCGTGGCGCTGAGCTCAAGGGCCCGCTTGATGACTTCGCGGGGATAGACCGGAGTATGGTCCACCGTGCCCTTCTGCTGCACCTCGTCCGCGATCAGCCGATTCTTCTTGTCGAGAAAAAGAATCCTGAACTGTTCGATGTCCTCGAACGCCATGGCGGAACGGCAATAGTCGATCAGCGCCGACCATGAGCTCAGGATTGGCTGCTCGCGGTCGACCTGGTCGTGCGCGAAACGCTGCGCCGCCGCCCGCACGACCTTGAGATTGGTGATGCTTGCCTCGCTCAGACCCTTGAATTCGGCGAGCTGGGCGAACGGGGCCGAAAGCACGGCGGAAAACGTGCCGAAGCGCTTGAGCAGGAGCTTTGCCAGGGTCTTGGTGTCCCGCCGCGGCAGGGCAAGGTGCAGCACCGCTTCGAGCAACTCGACGTCCGAGAACGCCTCGCCGCCGACCTTGTTGAACCGCTCGCGTACCCGTTCCCGGTGACCCGCCTTGAGGTCGGTCGATGTCGATGCCTCGGCGAGGCCCTCGAGCGAGGGTTTGGCCGGATCGCTCACTCGGCCCGCTCGCCCGGATGCAGCGGGTTGAACAGGCCACGCGGCGAAAGCGTGAAAATCTCATGGCCGGTTTCAGTGATGCCGATCGAGTGCTCGGCCTGCGCCGAAAGCGTGCGGTCGCGGGTGACGGCCGTCCAACCATCGGACAGGATTTTCACATGCGGGCGCCCGAGATTGATCATCGGCTCGATGGTAAAGATCATGCCCGGCTTGAGCTCGATGCCCGACCCGGGCACCCCGAAATGCATGATATTGGGCTCGTCGTGGAAGAGCTGGCCAACGCCGTGCCCCACGAAGTCACGCACGACCGATGTGCGTTCGGCCTCCGCATGGGCCTGGATGGCTGCCCCGATATCGCCCGTGGTGTTGCCGGGCTTGGCCGCGCGAATCCCGGCGTAGAGGCTCTCATAGGTCACCTCGATCAGCCGTTCGGCCTTGCGCGAGATTTCGCCGACCGCATACATGCGCGAGCTGTCGCCATACCAGCCATCGACGATCAGAGTGAGGTCGATGTTAACGATGTCGCCCTCACGCAGCGGCCGCTCCTCGGGAATGCCGTGGCAGACGACATGATTGATCGAGGTGCAGATGGAGTGCCGGTAGCCCTTGTAGAACAGGGTCGCCGGCACGGCGTGGTTATCCATGGCGAACTGGTAGGCCAGGCGGTCAAGGAAGGCCGTTGTGACGCCGGGTTTCACATGGTCGGTCAGCAGGTCGAGAGCCTCGGCCGTCAGACGGCCGGCCCGGCGCATACCTTCGAACCCTGCCTCCCCGTGCAATGGAATGACCCCCGGGGTGCGGCGGGTCTTAGTCTCGGCGTCGACGTAGGTGATCATGCGGATAGGCCTCTGCGCGCAAAATAGGCGCGCGCCACGGCGAATGGAAGGGTGAGCGCGCAATCGCTCCTTCCCGGCTCGTCCCCCGGCGACGGCCCCTGTGGCCAGTTGCCGGCACCCCGTTGACGGCGGGCCGGGCACGCGGCATTCCTGCGCTTTCCGCGCGCAAGGCCCGCATGCCCGAAGCCAATCCCACAGCCGCATTGATCGTCATCGGCGATGAAATCCTCTCCGGCCGCACCAAGGACGTGAATATCGGCACGACCGCCGATTTCTGCACCGAGCTGGCGATCGACCTCATGGAGGTGAGGGTCGTTCCCGACATCGAGGACGAGATCGTCGCTGCGGTAAACGCCGTCCGGCGCCGCTACACCTACGTTTTCACAACCGGTGGCATCGGCCCCACGCACGATGACATCACCGCCGACGCCATCGCCAAGGCGTTCGGCGTCAAGCTGCCAATCAACCCCGAGGCACGCGCCATGATGGAGGCGCGCTGGAAGGAGCGCGGCATCGAGCCCAACGAGGCGCGGCTGAGGATGGCGCGCATACCCGAGGGCGCAAGTCTCATCACCAACCCGGTTAGCGCTGCGCCGGGCTTCCGCATCGGCAATGTGCACGTCATGGCGGGCGTGCCTTTGATCATGAAGGCGATGCTCGAGTCGATCGCCCCCACGCTCACAGGCGGGCGCAAGGTCCATTCGATCAGCATCAAGAGCAGGGTGGGCGAGGGCAACATCGGCACGCCGTTCGCCGCACTGCAGCAGCAATTTCCGGACGTCAAGATGGGCAGCTACCCCCGGATGGGCGACGGCACTGTGATGACCGACCTGGTTCTCCGCTCGTCCGACGAAGTGCGGTTGGGCGAGGCGGCAAGGGCCGTCTACGCGATGGTCGCGGCGGCGCACGCCGCGGCGGGCTTCCCGGCGCCCGATCCTTTTTGACCAGATGCGCGAGGAGGCACGCGTGAACGAGACCCGCAGCAAGAGTTTCCCCGTATCGTGGGATCAGTTCCACCGCGACAGCCGCGCACTCGCGTGGCGGCTCCAGAGCGAGGGGCCCTTCGAGGCCTGCATCGCCATCACGCGCGGGGGGCTCGTGCCGGCCGCCATCGTGGCGCGCGAGCTCAACATCCGCGTGGTCGAGAGCGTTTCGGTCAAGAGCTACGACCACCAGTCGCAGAGCATTCCTGTGGTGACCAAGCCAATTTCGCCCGAGCTCGTCGCCATGGCCAAGGCCGGCAAGAAGATGCTGATCGTCGATGACCTGGTCGATACCGGCGCGACCGCCCGCGTCGTGCGGGAAATGCTGCCCGGGGCGCACTTCGCCACGGTCTATGCCAAGCCAAAAGGGCGCGACCAGGTCGACACGTTCATTACCGAAGTCAGTCAGGATACCTGGATCTTCTTCCCCTGGGACCTCGATTTCACCTATGTCGCGCCAATCTCGGGCGCGACGGACTGAGGGCGGAGGGTGAGGGCGATCGGCTATTCCTCGGCCGGCGAGATCACACGCCCCGACGCACTGATCGAACGCGACATTCCCGAGCCGAGAGCGGCCGGGCGCGATCTTCTGGTGCGCGTCGCCGCAGTTTCGGTGAACCCGGTCGACGCCAAGGTTCGCCGCAGCACGCCGCCGTCGGACGGATTCCGCGTGCTCGGCTTCGACGCGGTGGGGACGGTCGAGGCGGTCGGCGACGAGGTGACTCTGTTCGCCCCGGGCGATCGGGTCTGGTACGCGGGCTCGATCGGACGTCCGGGTTCGAACGCTCAGCTTCAGTTGGTCGACGAGAGGATCGTGTCGCACGCGCCGGTTTCGCTGACCGATGCTCAGGCGGCCGCGATGCCCCTCACGTCCATCACGGCATGGGAGATGCTGTTCGACCGGCTGGACGTGCGGCGGCCGGTGCGAGGGGGCGGCAACGCCATCCTCATTGTCGGAGGCGCCGGGGGCGTGGGCTCGATCGCGATCCAGCTCGCCAAGGCGGTCGCCGGCCTGTCGGTGATCGCCACTGCGTCACGCCCGGAAACTGCCGCGTGGGCCAAGGCGATGGGCGCTGACGCCGTTATCGACCATTCCCGGCCGCTTGCGCCCCAAATCAGGGAGCTGGGTGTTGCGCCGGGATTCGTGTTCTCCACCACCGAGACCGAGCAGCACTTCGACGACATCGTCGAGCTGATCGCCCCGCAGGGGCGGCTCGGCGTGATCAGCGGCATCGGACGGGCCGATGTCAACCGGCTGAGCGGCAAGTCCGTTGCGCTGTGCTTCGAGCTGATGTTCACCCGCTCGAACCATCAGACCCCGGACATGATCGAACAGCACCGGCTGCTCGCCGAGATTGCCCGACGGACCGACGAGGGCCAGCTCAAGACCACCCTCGGCGAGCACTTCGGCCGGCTGACCGCCGACAACCTCCGTCGGGCCCATGCCCGCATCGAGACCGGCGCGGCGTGCGGCAAGATCGTCCTCGAAGGCCTCTGAACTGGTGCGGGCGGAGGGACTTGAACCCTCACGGCTTACAGCCCCGGGATTTTAAGTCCCGTATGTCTACCATTCCATCACGCCCGCTCGGGGCTGATGTGTCACACTCCCGCGGTCCCGCCTAGAGGCCCTCTACTGGTGGGTGTAGACGCCGTTGAAGCGGACCGGACCGCAATTGCCGTTGTCCTGCACGATCAGCTGGCCGCCATAGTTGAGCATGTCCGCCGCGCAGGGAGCGACGTCGTCGGCGTAGCGGATGCGGTCGCCCTTGAGCGCGGCCTCGAACTGCAGTGTGCCGTGCATCGGTCCGCCGGCATTTGCGGCGGTTGCATAGGCGGCGCTGACCACGGTCACAAGCTCGTCGGGGTTCTGCGAGATCCACACCACATTCTGGCCGTCGCGCCAGACGCCGAGCCAATCATGGGCCGTGAGCGGGTGAGCTTCCGGCGCCGTCACAAGGGCCACCTTTGTTGCGGCGGGAAGGGCGAGCACCAGCACTGCTGCGAGGCCGACGGCGCGAAACATTCGCGTGCTCCTTGTCCTCAGACTCGCTATCAAACGCTCGGCGGCCTTCCGCCGCAAGGGGATAGGAGCCCGCATGCTGATCCGACGCGACGTGCTGGAAGCGATCAGGTCGGGGGAGATCACGCTGCAGTTCCGGCGCTGGAGCCGGCCGACCGTCAGGGCGGGCGGCACGCTCAGGACGAAGATCGGCCTGCTTGGAATTGGCCGAATGGACGAAATGGACCCTGAGGATGTGACCGAGGCCGATGCGCGGCGGGCGGGGTTCCGCGATCTGGCGGATTTCCGGCATTGGCTCTCGACCATGAAGCAGGGCCCGCTGTTCCATCGGATCGAAGTGCGCTACATCGGCGAACAGCATGAGTAGGGGGTCCCGATGCGCCGCCTTGCACTTTGCCTTGCCGTCATGGCTGTTCCCGGCCTCGCCCACGCCGCCGGATGGACGTCGCAGATGGAAGAGGACGAGGGCGGTTCCGTCATGGTCGCCAGCGTCGACGCCGACGCCGTTGGCAGCATCGCGCCGGCCCTGCGGCTTATGTGTGCGGGCTCAGAGGGCGTCAATCTCCGCTACCAGGCGGCGGTCGACACGGTCGAACCAGGCGCCGAAGCGGACTTCCTGTTCGAGAGCGAGACCGGCCGGCTCACGCGTCACATGGTCTATGAGGACCTCGACGGGGCCTTTGCCGCGTATTTCCCTCCCTCCGATCCGTTGATCCGGCTGCTCAAGACCGGCTCGCGGGTCTCGGTTTCGCAGCCGGGCGGAAATTCGCCGACTGTGGCTTTCACCCTTGCCGGCTCGTCCAAGGCGATCGACGTCCTCCTGGGGACGTGCAAATAGCCTGTTGACCCTCACGCCGCGTCAGGGACTATCCGCTTGTCCGCGGAGGCGCGGGACAAGATGAAGGCCCTCACAGTCAAGCAAGTGGCGAAAATCTCGGGCGTTTCGGTCCGGGCGTTGCACTACTATGACCTCATCGGCCTGTTGAAGCCCGCGTCGGTCGGACGCAACCGCTATCGCTACTACGGCGAGGCCGAGCTCCTGCGGCTGCAGCAAATCCTGTTGCACCGGGAACTCGATATCCCCCTCGAAAAGATCAGGGAAATCCTCGACGATCCCGCTTTCGATCGGCGCCGGGCGCTGATCGAACAGCGTGAGCGGCTCGCGCGAGAGGCCAAGCGCTACGCCCGGCTGGTCCGGACGATCGACCGCACGATCGCCCGCATTGATGGGGAGCACGCGATGCGAAACGCGGACTTGTACAAGGGCATCTCGCCCGAAAAGCAGAAAGAATACGAAGCTTGGCTCATAGAGACCTATGGCGGGGATATGCCCGAGCGCATCGCCGTCAGCGGGCGCAGCTATGACGCTATGTCCGACGCCCAAAGGCAGGCCCTGGCCGATGAATTGGCGGCGGTCGAGCGCTCCTGGTCCGAGGCGATGCAAAACGGCGTTCCGGCCGACAGCGCCGTCCTCGATCCCCTGCTCGCCCGCCACCGCGCTTGGGTTGCCGCGATGTGGAATCGGCCATGCCCGCCCGAGGCCTATGGCGGTCTTGCCGACCTGCACCTCAGCCACCCGGACTTCGTGGCCCGCTACGAGCGGATCGCCCCCGGCTTCTCAAACTATCACGCCCGCTCGATGAAGGCTTACGCCGCCCGTCTCGCCGCTTGACCGCCCCGACGGCTGTCCCAGGGGAGGGCCCCGCCAGCCCCGAAGAAGCTGGCCCTTTTTCCGGAACCTTGCGCCCGGAGCGCTCGTTCTGCCTGTGACCGCAGGTTACGGAGATAACGAGAATGCACAAGGACCAGGTCGAAGGCGCAGCCAGGCAAGCCAGGGGCGCTATTAAGGACGCGGCCGGCAAGATGACAGGTGATGTCGGATTGCAGGCGAGGGGCAAGCTCGACAAGGCGGCCGGAAAGGTGCAGTCCGCGGTGGGCAAGGCCAAAGACGAAGCCCGCCGGGACTTGAAACACTGAGGCCCGAACGACACCTCAGGGTCGTAGCTGCGAACTCACGCTCAGCTAACGACAAAAGAAGGCCGCCTCCCGAGGGCGGCCTTCTCGTTGTCGTGGATTTGGGCCATGCTCGCTCATGCTCGCAAACGTCCTCACGGGCCTCGTCGCCCTCATCCACGTCTACATCGTCCTTTTGGAGATGGTCCTTTGGGAGACCCCGCGTGGGCGACAGGTTTTCGGAACGAGCGAGGCCTTTGCGCGCGAGACTCGCGTGCTGGCCGCCAATCAGGGCCTATACAACGGATTTCTGGCGGTCGGGCTCGCTTGGGGAATTTGGCAGGGCCAAGAGGGCGACCCAGTCAAGATCTTCTTCCTGCTCTGCGTGGCGGTCGCCGGCGCCTATGGCGCGGTGACGGTCAATATCCGCATCCTGCTGGTGCAGACGCTCCCCGCTCTCCTCGCGCTTGCAGCGGTGCTGCTGACCTAGGGTCCGGGCGCCCGCAATTGCCGCGACGACTTGATTCGCGCTAACCTTGCGCCGCGCGGGGGCGCTGCAGAGGGTTCGCCTATGTGGGATTTCTCGATACCGCGCACGCTCGGCCTCATGGGCCAGACGCTGCCCTTTATCGTCCTGCGCATTCTCGTCTATTTCGGCATCGCGGTGGCCTTCCTGGTGACCACCGGGGTTGGTGCTGGGGTGGGCTGGGGTATCGGCGCGTTCGGCGGACCTGATTTCCGGGCAGGCGCCATTGCCTGGGGCGGGATCATCGGCTTCTGCGTGACGGCGGGGACCCTGTTCGTGCTGCGCGAATACGTCCTCTACATGGTCAAGGCCGGACATATCGCCGTTCTGGTGGAGCTCATCGACGGGCGCGGCGTGCCGCAGGGGCAGGGCCAGATCAACTATGCCACCGAGATCGTGCGGCGCTATTTCGTCGAGACCAACGTGTTGTTCGGCGTGGATCTGCTGATCCGGGGAGTGCTCGGGGCGATCCTCGGCCTGCTGCAGGGGATCACCTCGCTTCTGCCCATTCCGGGCCTGCAGAACATCGTGGGCCTGATCCGCGCCTTCCTGCGCGTGGCGGTTGGCCTTATGGACGAGGTGATCCTCGGCTACCTCTTCCGCCGGCAGACGACGAATCCCTGGCAGGACGCCCAGACCGGGATCGTCCTTTACGCGCAGAACTACAGGGTCATGCTCAAGAACGCCGCCTGGCTCACCGTGATCATGTACGTGCTGGCGTTCGTGGTTTTTCTCCTCATGCTCGCGCCCGCCGCTGCTCTTGTATGGTTCATCCCCAATGCGTGGGGCGCCGGGGGCTTCGTCTTCGCGCTTATCTTCGCCTGGGCCGTGAAGGCGGCCCTCATCGAGCCATTTGCGATCGCCGCGCTTATGGAGGTCTATTTTCGCGTCATAGAGGGCCAGTCGCCCGATCCGGCGTGGGACGAGCGGATCGGCCAGGTGAGCCGGAAGTTCCGCGAGCTCAAGGACAAGGCGGCCAACTGGGTGGGCGGGGCGAGGCCTGCTCCAGGCGCCCCGTTCACCTCGCCGGGCGGACCCGTCGCCCAAGGATGACGGGAGATCCTGGGCTGCCATCCTATTTCGTGCGGCGTCCGCCGATGCCGGAGGACCCGCACGCCCTCTCGGATTTCGACGATCTCTTCAAACGCACGCGGGCGGCGGGTGGACTCATCGACTACCGGCTCGCCGCGCCGCGCTGGCAGTTCCTCTGCCACCTTGCGGACCATTGCGGCGTGGTCCTGCACGGGTCCGGCAATCCGTCGATTGCCGAGTTCGAGCCGCGCAAGTCCGATGACGTCAATGCCTTTGGTGACCGCAAGGCGGTCTATGCCGCGGGCGACGGCCTCTGGGCCATCTACTATGCGATCCTCGACCGCGACCGCTTCCCGATGTCCTTGATCAATTCGGCCATGCGCCTCGAACTGGCCGACGGCAAGCGCAGCGATCCCTACTACTTCTTCTCGATCTCCGAGGCCGCCCGCGCGCAGCGACCCTACCGGCGCGGGACGGTTTATGTTCTTCCTCGCGACACCTTCGAACAGCAGGACAGCGTGCAGCTTGGCGGCCACCGCGTCTGGGTGCCGCAATGGGCAAGCCTCGAGCCGGTGCGGCCGATTGCGCGGATTGAGGTCGGTCCCGAGGATTTCCCCCTGCTCGCCCAGCTTCGCGGCCACGACGACGCAACGGTGTTTCCGCGCGCCCGCAGCAATCCCGATGGATTTCCGTGGCTTGACGGCGGGGCTTGATGGCGCGCGGCCGCCCGCGGGTGCTATAGAATCTTCATGCGCTATGCCTTGATCGATACTGCGCTCGGCACGTTCGGCCTTGCCTGGACCGACATCGGCGTGGCGCGGGTGGCGCTCCCCGGCCGCGACCGGGCGCGCACCGAAATCTGGATTTCGCGCGAACCGGCCGAGCCGGGCTTTCCTGATGGGCGATATGCCGCCCTTCCCGACATGATCAGACGCTACGCGGAGGGCGAGCCGGTCGATTTCGCCGGTGTCCCTCTCGATTTCGAGGGGGTGCCCGAATTCAACCGGCAGGCCTATCTCGAACTGCTCAAGGTCGGCTACGGCAAGACCACGACCTATGGTGCGATTGCGCGTGCGCTTGGCGATCTTTCCCTGTCCCGCGCGGTCGGCCAGGCAATGGGGGCCAATCCGGTACCGCTCATCGTTCCCTGCCACCGGGTGCTTGGAGCAGGCGACAGGGCCGTCGGTTTTTCCTCCCCTGGCGGCGTTGGAGCCAAGATGCGGATGCTCGCGCTCGAACATGCCGCCTCGCCAACGGGGCAGTATGCGTTCGGGTTCTGAGGCCCCCGGGGACCGTTATCGCCGTTTCGTCGCCGACACGATGGCGGCGCGGATCCCCCTGATCATCCGCAATGCCGAGGATGGGCAGGACGACAATGCTGTCCGCCAGCTCAAGGCGCTTGCCAAGTCTGTCGAGGCCGACGGCCCCATGGTCATCGACCTGGGCGGCTGGACCCTTCCGGGGTGGGAGGACATGCCCGCGCGCGTCAACGGAAGACGTCCGAGCCAGGCTCCTTTCTTCGATTTCGAGTTCTGGATGTATTATCGCATCCTCTCGGCCGTGCGTTTTGCCCAGTCGCGCATCGATCCCTTTCGCGCCATCAAGCATCGAGACCTGGATCGGCATCTGGCCTGGGCTGACCAAGCGCTGCCCAAAACAGCGACGCTAGCTGACGGACTTCGGCTGTCGCTGGCCGCCAACGCCCACGACCTTTCTCAGATCGCCCGACCCGTCGCCACGCACGAGGTCGGCCTGTCGAAGCTCGACTTCGATCCGACGGGCCTTCGCCGCCTCAACATCATTTGCGACAATTTCGGCGCAGAGTTCGTCGCCGACCTGATCCTCGCCGTTGTTGCGGCTGAGGCGGGGATCGACGTGGTGCTTCATGTCAAGCAGCTGCCCATGTTCGTCTCGGACACCACATCCGACGACGTCACGATCGTGCTCGACCGTCTGGGGGCGCGCAGCGACTTTGGCCAGCGTCTGTCGGCGGCGATCAGGGTCGGCTCTATCGGCTTCGGCTCGCACCCTTTCTGGAGCGCCCCGCAATTCTTCGACAAGCTGCCGCTCGATGAGCTCAAGCCCGGCGTCGGGACGCTGACCGTGCTCAAGGGCGATCTCAACTTCCGCCGAGCTGTGGGCGACGTCAGCGTGGCCGCGGAAACCCCCTTTCAGGCGCTGGCGATTCTCCCGTCCGCGCCGATGCTGTCGCTGCGTTCGATCAAATCATACTGCGTGGCAGGGATGGACGAATGGCCCGCTTCCGTGCCGAAGGACAAGTTCCCGATGGATGGCACCATTGTCGCGGTGCAGCAGATCCCTGTGCGCGAGGCGGCTATTGTTGGCGCCGAAAGCTCTTCAGAAAGGGCACCGCTCTTGCGACGCGTTCGGCAATGGCTTCGACGCTGAGCGTGACAGGCACGGCGATCGAGTTCTCGTCTGAGCCGGGAGGCTCCAGCGTCGCGAACTGGCTCGCGAGCAGCGAGGCCGGCATGTATTCGTGGACCCGGTGCGCAATACGCCTGGCAATCAGATCCTGAGAGCCCTCCAGATACACAAAAACCACCGGCTCGCCCGCCTCCTGCGCCAGGTAGTCGCGGTAGGATCGCTTGAGCGCTGAGCAGGCGCCTACGGCGACGCCCTTGGCTTCGGCGGCCTCGTGCAGCGCATGGGCGAGGCTCGCAAGCCATGGCCAGCGATCGGCGTCAGTCAGGGGGATGCCCGCGCGCATCTTGTCCTTGTTGGCCGAGGGATGAAAATCATCGCCATCTAGGAAGGGCGCATGCAGGCGCCGCGCGATCGCCCTGCCGCTCACCGTCTTGCCGCTCGAGGCGACACCCATGACGATCACGATGCGGGCGGGAGAAAGGCTCAAATGGGACCGGCGACAACAGTGTGACTGCAGGGGCTTGTCGACGAGTCGCAGGCGCCCGTAAAGCCGCCCTGCCTCCCGATGAAAGCGCTTTCAGGCTAGCCGAAGCCACGCCCTGGGGGAAGGGCTCTAGACGGTCGCGATGAAGGCTCCATCGACATAGAGGATGTGGCCGCTGACAAAGCTTGCCGCCTCCGAGCTCAGAAAGATCGCCGCACCGCCCAGTTCCTTGAGTTCGCCCCAGCGGCCCATTGGCGTGCGCTTTTCGACCCAGGCGCTGAACTCGGCGTCCTTGACCAGCGCCTCGTTGAGCTCGGTCTTGAAATAGCCGGGCGCGATACCGTTGACATTGATGCCGTGCCGTCCCCATTCGGTCGCCATGGCCCGCGTGAGGTTCGCGACGGCGGCTTTGCTCGCCGCATAAGGCGCAATCGACGGCCGCGCCGCGCCGCTCATGAGCGAACAGATGTTGATGATCCTGCCGGCGCCCCGGGGGATCATGTGTCTGGCCACCGCCTGGCCGACGAGGAACACCGAATTGACGTTGGTCGCCATCAGCCGTTCGAACGCGTCCTGAGGGAAGGTTTCGAGCGGTGCGCGGTATTGCATGCCCGCATTATTGACGAGAATGTCGATCGGTCCGATGTCGCTCTCGATGAACTCCACCGCCTCGGCGATGCTGTCGCTGCTGGTTACGTCGAAGGCAACGGCCCGGGCCCTCGCGCCAGAATCGGCGAGCGTGGCGGTTGCCTCCCCCAGTGTCCTGGGGTCCCGGGAGTTGAGAATGACGTCGGCGCCCGCCCCGGCCAGCGCACCGGCGATGGCAAAGCCGATACCGCGGCTCGATCCGGTGACGAGGGCCCGTTTCCCGGCGAGACTGAATTGAGAAAGGCTGTCCATGGCACGCCTCCTGCGGGGCCCGAACACTAGCCTTTTTGGCTGGCAAATCCACCGCTCGCGTGCCAAAAAGCGCCGCGAAAAGAACCAACTGCGCCTTCTGGAGGAGCCTGATGCCGTCTGCCGATATCGGCCTAATTGGTCTTGCCGTGATGGGCTCCAACCTGGCGCTGAACATCGCCGAAAAGGGCTACACGATTGCCGTTCACAACCGCACGGCCAGCAAGATCGACGATTTCATGGCGACGGCGAGGGACCAGGGTCTTGCGGGCAGATGTGTCCCGGAGGCCGACATCCGGGCCTTTATTCAGGCCGTGAAGCGCCCGCGCTCGATCATCATCATGGTCAAGGCCGGCAAGCCCGTCGATGAGATGATCGAACAGCTCCTGCCCATGCTCGAGCCCGGGGATGCTATTCTGGAGTGCGGCAACTCGCTCTATACCGACACGGCCCGCCGTTTCGCCGAGCTCCAACCCAAGGGGATCGGCTATCTTGGCATCGGGGTCTCCGGCGGCGAGGAGGGCGCTCGGCACGGTCCATCCATCATGGTCGGCGGCGCCGAGGCGCAATGGAAGAACGCCCAGCCGATCCTCGAGGCGATTTCCGCCAAATTCAACGGAGAGCCCTGCTGCGCCTATCTGGGCGAAGGCGGCGCGGGCCATTTCGTCAAGACGATCCACAACGGCATCGAATATGGCGACATGCAGATGATCGCCGAGGTCTACGGGGTCATGCGCGATGGCTTGGGGATGAGCCCGAAAGCCGCCTCCGACGTGTTCAAGCAATGGAACAAGGGCCCGCTCAATTCCTACCTGATCGAGATCACAGGCTATGTTCTCGAGGCGATCGAGCCAAAAACGGGCAGACCGCTGGTCGAACTGATCCTCGACAAGGCGGGTCAGAAGGGAACCGGGGTCTGGTCTGCGATCGCGGGCCAGCAGTTGGGCGTACCGGCAACAGCCATCGAGGGCGCCGTGGCCGCCCGATCGATCTCCTCCCGCAAGGACGAGCGCGTCGCGGCCGAAAAGGTTTACGGGAAGCGCTCGGCCGGAAAGGCCGACGTGCCGCTCGCCGAGCTGGAGAAGGCGCTGCTGGCGGGCAAGATTGTGTCCTACGCCCAAGGCTTCGCCGTTTTGGCGAAGGCCTCCGAGGAAAATGGGTGGAACCTCCCGCTGGCCACAATCGCCAAGATTTGGCGCAACGGCTGCATCATCCGCTCCCGCTTCCTGGACCAGATGTCGGCGGCCTACGCGAAGGGCGGGGCACAGAACCTGCTGATGGTGCCCGATTTTGTGACCATCATGAAGGACGCCCATAGATCGCTGCGCAAGGTCGTGGCCGAAGCCGCGCTGGGCGAGTTTCCGATGATCTGCCTCAGCGCGTCGCTCGCCTATTTCGACAGCTATCGCCAGGCACTGGGCACGGCGAACCTGACGCAAGGCCAGCGCGACTTCTTCGGCGCGCACGGTTTCGAGCTGATCGACCGGCCCGGCGAGCAGCACGGAACCTGGCCGAGCACGATCGGGAGCTAGGGGCCGCGCCGCTGTGTCTCTTTCCGCGCTTTGGCCGGATGGGGGCAACGATCACGTCGGGTCAAATCGGTCGACCGACGCAATCGTGCCAGCCGTCGCTGGAAGTGGCCGCCAGGAACGGCCGGCGGCCACGCAACCGGTCAGGCCGCCACGACTTTGCTCGCGTCGTTGACGTCGCCCTTCACCACATAGGTGATGACGACGTTCTCGTTCTCCTTGAGCTTGGAGAAGTCGCACTTGGGCGCGAACTGATACACCTTGCCGTCGGCCAGAGTGATCGTGCACTTGGTCGTGTCCATCGACTTGATGCTGCCTTTTGCCGTCAGATCGGCGGCCAGGACCGATGAGCTGCCAAGGGCTGCCACCAGTGCAGCCGAAACGAGAAGATGACGCATGTCTGTTGAACTCCTCAGATGCTGAGAGCGGCAGCATTGGGGATCTGCCGCGCCGCCCTTGATCCGAGCGGCCGGGCGAGATTTGCGCCGAGACTTTTCGCGGAACTGGCCTGAAGCTTAAAACGCTGCAAACTGTGAGGCAAAACGACGGCAAAGGCGCATCCGCTCCTCTCCGATGCGAGGCGCGCCCCGTTGCAAAGAGAAAGGGGCCGCCTTTGGGCGACCCCTAAGAAACGCTGCGTCACATTCGTTCAGAAGTCCATGCCGCCGCCGGCGGGCATGGCTGGCGCGGTTTCCTTCTTGGGCTTTTCGGCGATCATCGCCTCCGTTGTGATCAGCAGGCCGGCGATGGACGCGGCATCCTCGATGGCCGTGCGAACCACCTTGGCGGGGTCGATGATGCCCGCCTTGTAGAGGTCGCCATACTCGCCCGTCTGAGCATTCCAGCCATAGGAGTAGTCCTTTGCTTCGACCAGTTTGCCCACGATGATCGATCCGTCCGACCCGGCATTGATCGCGATCTGGCGGGCCGGCCACTGGATGGCCCGCCGCACGATCTCGACGCCGGTCTTCTGGTCGTCGTTCTCCGTCTTGAGGTCCTTGAGGGCATTGGCCGCGCGCAGCAGCGCCACGCCGCCACCGGGCAGGATACCCTCTTCGACGGCGGCCCGGGTCGCATGCATGGCGTCGTCGACCCGGTCCTTCTTTTCCTTGACCTCGACCTCGGTTGCGCCGCCCACACGGATCACCGCCACGCCGCCGGCCAGCTTGGCGAGTCGTTCCTGCAGCTTCTCTCGATCGTAGTCGGAGGTGGTCTCCTCGATCTGCTGCTTGATCTGGGCGATACGACCCTCGATGTCGGCCTTGGAGCCGGCGCCATCGACGATGGTGGTGTTCTCCTTCTCGACGGTGACCTTCTTGGCTGTGCCGAGCATCTCGAGTGTCACGTTCTCAAGCTTGATGCCGAGATCTTCCGAGATCACATTGCCGCCCGTCAGGATGGCGATGTCCTCGAGCATGGCCTTGCGGCGATCGCCGAAGCCGGGGGCTTTGACCGCGGCGATCTTGAGGCCGCCCCGAAGCTTGTTGACCACCAGCGTCGCAAGGGCCTCGCCCTCGACGTCCTCGGCTACGATCAACAGCGGCTTGCCGGTCTGCACCACCGCCTCGAGCACGGGCAGCATCGGCTGCAGGTTGCTCAGCTTCTTTTCGTGCAGCAAGATGTAGGGCTCTTCGAGCTCGACCCGCATCTTGTCCGGGTTGGTCACGAAATACGAGCTCAGATAGCCGCGGTCGAACTGCATGCCCTCGACCACATCGAGTTCGGTCTCGGTGGTCTTTGCCTCCTCGACCGTGATGACCCCCTCGTTGCCGACCTTCTGCATGGCCTCGGCGATCATCTTGCCGATCGCGCTTTCGCCATTGGCCGAGATCGTTCCAACCTGGGCGATCTCATCATTGCTGGTGATCTTGCGGGCATTCTTCTTAAGGTCCGCCACGATCGCGTCGACCGCCAGGTCGATGCCGCGCTTGAGGTCCATCGGGTTCATCCCCGCCGCGACAGCCTTGGCGCCTTCCTTGACGATCGCCTGGGCCAGCACAGTGGCGGTTGTGGTGCCGTCGCCGGCAAGGTCGGCCGTCTTGCTCGCGACTTCGCGCACCATCTGGGCGCCCATGTTCTCGAACTTGTCGGTCAGCTCGACCTCTTTGGCGACCGTGACGCCATCCTTGGTGATGCGCGGGGCGCCGAACGACTTCTCGATCACCACGTTGCGGCCCTTGGGCCCAAGTGTGACCTTCACCGCATCGGCGAGGACATCGACGCCGCGCAGCATCCGGTCGCGCGCGTCCAGTGAAAACTTGACTTCCTTTGCAGCCATGTTTCGTCACTCCGTTGAGACGTAACGAGGTTTGACTCGTGGTTGGAACGGACCGCCTCAGGCGGCCTTTTTGGCTTGGGCGGCCTGCTCGATCACGCCCATGATGTCGCTCTCCTTCATGATCAGGAGTTCTTCGCCATCGAGCTTGACCTCGGTGCCGCTCCACTTGCCGAAGAGCACGATGTCGCCGACCTTGACGTCGAGCGCGACGACCTTGCCGGTTTCGTCCTTGGCTCCAGGACCGACGGCGATCACTTCGCCCTGCGACGGCTTCTCCTTGGCCGTATCCGGAATGATGATGCCGCCGGCGGACTTCTCCTCGGCGTCGATGCGCTTGACCACCACGCGGTCGTGCAAGGGACGGAACTTCATGAAGCTTCCTCCATTCAAAATCAGAGAGTTGAACTCCTCCGCGGGGCACGCGACCGGTGCCCTCGCGACAAGGAGCTAGGACGGTCGTTGCGGGCTTCAAGTGGCCCGCAAAGATTTTTTAGCACTCTGGCGAACGGAGTGCCAAAACGCATTAGCAGGTCTCAGTGGCTGCTGCTAAGCAACTGAATCGCAGTAGGAATTTTCTTCTCACCTCTTGCCGGATCC
>DASZSH010000105.1:0-18033 GCA_035548755.1 Devosia sp. | reverse complement strand
AAGAGCCCCCACCGGCCTCGTTAGTGCGGTTACCGATCTTGAGCCACAAGATCGGAGTTAGCGCATCGAGGCCATTCGCCCTCGCCCTGACCATGATATCGGCCGGCAATGGCAGGATCAGATGTCGACCGCCCTTCTTGCGGGGAACAAGCACATCGCCAACCACGCAGCACACGCGACCGCCAGGAACTAAAACTCTGGTCCATTCCTTCATGCACCGGTCGAGTTCCGCAAGGAACTGCTCATACTGATTTATCCGTCCAAGTTGACGCCCCCCGGCCTCGGAATCGTATGCCTTCAAGTTGAAATAGGGAGGCGACGTAACAATCAGGTGAACAGAATTGTCGTCTACATTGAGCGCTCGAGCGTCCGCGCGACGGACGGTATGCACTGTTCTGTGAAAGGGTTCCGGCCACGCCGTCTTTCGCCACCATTGGTTGGCAGCCAGAAGAACCTCGACGGAGCCAGGCTCATTGTCCCGAACAGGGAGCCTTGGCGCCTCTTTGGGTGCTCGCACCTTTCGCTCGCCCGTGCTGATGACCAGTTTAAGCTGAGCGTTCGAGCGCACAGAGTCCCCCAAAAAGTAACCAATCTTCCTCGGAATAGGTTCATGGAATGTTCACGTCAAGAAACATCCTGAGTGCCGCTGGGGAAAACCCCGCTACATCCCGCTGTAGTTGGGTCCGCTGCCCCCTTCCGGCGGCGTCCAGGTGATGTTGCGGGCCGGATCCTTGATGTCGCAGGTCTTGCAGTGGACGCAGTTCTGCGCGTTGATGCGGAACGTGGGCACTCCGGAGACGTCCACCACCTCATAAACTCCGGCGGGGCAGTAATTCGGGGCCGGCTCCACGCCGTAGGCGGGCGCCGTGTCGCGCAGCGGCGCCGCCGGGTCGGCGAGCCGCAGATGCCCCGGCTGATCCTCGTCATGGGCGATGTTGGCCAGAAAAACCGAAGACGAACGATCGAACGTGGTCACGCCGTCGGGCGCAGAATAGGCCTTCGTGCCGGTCGCCGAAACCGGCCACAGGGCGTCCGCATCCTCTTTTCTGTGCCGGAGCGTTCCAAAGGGCGAAAACCGCAGCACGGTGTTGGCCCACATGTCGATGCCGGCAAAGACCACCCCCAGCACGGTCCCCAGGCGCGACCAGAGCGGCTTCACGTTCCGGACCCGGCGCAGCTCCTCCCCAATGCCTGTTGCCAAAACCCGCTCCGGCAGGTCCGCCAGCCGGTCGCGCGCCCGCCCTGCCGCCAGCGCCGCCGCGACGGAGTCGGCCGCCGCCATGCCCGAGCGGATCGCCGAGTGGATGGCCTTGAGCCTCGGCGCGTTCATGAACCCTGCCGCGCAGCCGATCAGCGCCCCGCCGGGAAACGCAAGCTCCGGGATCGACTGCCAGCCGCCCGAGGTCAGCGCCCGGGCGCCGTAGCTGAGCCGCGTCGCGCCCTTGAGCAGCCGGGCGATCGAGGGGTGGCGCTTGAACTTCTGGAACTCGCCGAAGGGCGACAGCGTGGGGTTGCGATAGTCGAGATGAACGACCAGACCGAGATAGATCTTGCGGTCCTGCGCGTGGTAGCAGAAGCCCCCGCCGGAGGTCGCATCGTCGAGCGGAAAGCCCAGATAGTGATCGACCCGGCCGGGCTGATGCAGCGCCTCCGCAATCTGCCACACCTCCTTGATCCCAAGCCCGAACTTCTGCGGATCCGAGCGGGCGTCGAGCGCAAATCGCCCGATCAGCGCCCTGGCCAGCGACCCGCGCGCCCCCTCGGCGATCAGCGTGTACTTCGCGCGGATGCCGATCCCCGCCGCAAAGCCCGGCTTGGGATTGCCCAGGCGGTTGCGCCCCAGATCGCCCGTGACGATCCCGGCGATCGCCTCGCCCTCGCTGAGCACATCGACGGCGGCGGTCGCCGGAAAGATGTCGACCCCCAGTGCCTGCGCCTCTTGGCCCAGCCACCGGACGAGATCGCCCAGCGACACGATCACCCCGTCCGGTGTCTTCATCAGCGGCGGCAGGAGCCAGTGCGGAACGACGATGTCCCGCTCTGCCGACAGCACATGCAGGGCGTCTTCGCTGACCGGGGGGCCGATCGGCGCCCCCTTCGATCGCCAGTCCGGCAGCAATTCGTTCAGCCCCGCGGGGTCCATCACCGCGCCCGAGACGATGTGGCCGCCCAGTTCGGCCGCCTTTTCGACAACCGTGACAGAGGTTTGCGGTGATTTCTGCTTGAGCCGGATGGCCGCCGCCAGACCCGCCGGGCCGGCGCCGACAATCACCACGTCGGTCTCGATGGTTTCGCGCTCAGCCATGGTTCCAGCCGTGAGAGGGCTGTGACATAACAGAGCCCATGCCCGCCGCAAGTTCGCTTTCCGACGCCGAGGCCCTTGCCGCCCTCGACTGGTACCGCGCCGCAGGCGTGGATGTGGCGGTCGGCGAGGAGCCCGTCGACCGCTTCGCGGCGTCGGCCGTCGTGCCGCCCAGACGCCTGCCGCCTCAGCCCGCCGGGGCGCCGGCGCCCTCGCCCGTGCCGACGGCGCCCCTTGCCGTCGATCCCGCCGAAACCCGGGCGATCGCCGCCGCCGCGCGGACGCTCGACGAGCTGCGCGCCGCGATGGACGCCTACGACGGCTGTTCGCTCAAGCATCGTGCGACACAGCTCTGCTTCGCCGACGGCAACCCGCAGGCCGAGATCATGCTGGTGGGCGAAGGCCCCGGCGAGCAGGAGGACCGGCAGGGCAAACCCTTCGTCGGCCGCGCCGGCCAGCTTCTGGACCGCATGCTGGGGGCCATCGGACTCGATCGCACCCGGGTCTTCATCGCCAACATGGTGCCCTGGCGACCGCCGGGAAATCGCAATCCCACCCCGGACGAGCTCGCCCTGTGCGCCCCGTTCCTTTACCGCCAGGTGGAGCTGGTGAATCCCAGGATCCTGGTCACTTTGGGCAACGTGCCGACCCAGGCGCTGTTTGAAACGAACCTGGGCATCACGCGCATGCGCGGCAACTGGAAGACTCTCAGCATCGGCAGTTGGACCGGCCCGGTCCTGCCCACGCTCCATCCGGCCTTCCTTCTTCGTACGCCCGGCGCCAAGGCCCAGGCCTGGCGGGACATGCTCTCGCTGCAGCAGGCGATACGCCGAAACCTTGCTTCGGCAATTTGACGCGAAATGGCCTCCGATCCGGCAAAGTTGCGCCAGGCATGGCGCGAGGCCGGCGTGCCTTGCCTCGAGGATTTCGACGGCGAACCGCCGGTTGCCGTCCGGCCAGGGCGCGGAATTCCGGAACGGCCAATTGCGGCCTGACGCCGCCTCCCTCGGCAGGGAGGGGCTTGCAGCGGCGCCCGAGGCAAGCGATCGTTAAGGAAAAATTCGGAACGGCTTGAGCCGCTTGCCAGAATTTGGCCTGTGTTCAACTTCAGGGAGCACAGGAAACGACAACGTCCGCGCAGCTGGTGTGAGCGGATACGTCCATCGACCCGGTCCGTACATGTCTTCCGTCGTCAAGATCTACGCGCTGTTTCTCGGCTCCGCTCTGCTGCTGTTCGCGGGCGGCCTGCAGGGCCTGCTTCTGAGCGTGCGCGGCGCCGACGAGCACTTCTCTCTATTGGCGCTCGGCCTCATCGGGACCGGCTGGTCGGTGGGCTTCATCACCGGTTCGATCACCGTGCCGGCGCTGGTGCAGCGCGTCGGTCACATCCGCGCCTTCTCCATCATGGCGGCCATCGGCACCATCACCATCCTCTGCAACCTTCTGTGGATCAACGACATCGGCTGGATCATCCTGCGCGCCTTCTCCGGCTTCTGCTTTGCCGGCGCCGCGATGATCGTCGAAAGCTGGCTCAACGAGGTAGCCGAGAACAAGAGCCGGGGGACAATCTTTTCGGTCTACACGACCATCAACATGATGGCCTCGACGCTGGGACAGCTGGCAATGTCCGTCACCGGCGTCACCAGCCACATCCCCTTCATCGTAGGCGCCATCAGTTTCATCTGCGCCATCCTGCCGCCGGCGCTGACCTCGACCCCCCAGCCCAAGCCGCTTGCCAGCGCCAGGCTCGATGTCGTGCTGCTCTACCGGACCTCCCCCCTCGCCGTGATCGCCGCGTTTGCCGTCGGCATGGCCAATGGCACCTTCGGCACGCTCGCGCCCGTCTACGGCCACGACCAGGGGCTGGACGCGAGCGGCATCGCCTATCTCTTTGCGGTTACCGCCGTGCTGGGCGCGCTGGCGCAGGTTCCGGCGGGCCGCATCAGCGACCGGATGGATCGGCGCATGGTGATCGTTGTGCTCGGCACCATCGCGGCGGTCGTGGGCTTTCTGACCCTCGTCATCAACCCGCAGGGCGGCTGGCTGCTTTACGTGCTCTTCGGCCTCTACGGCTTCTCGGCCTACCCGATCTACGCCATCGCCGTGGCGCACGCCAACGACTTCGCCAAGAAGGGCGAATTCGGCCGGGTCGCCGGCGGCATGCTGCTCACCATGGGCTCTGGCCTTGCCATCGGCCCCGCCATCGCCGCCCTGGTCATGAACCTCTATCAGCCCGTGGGCCTGTTCATCGTCACCGCCACGTTTCACGGCGCCCTTGCCCTCACCGCCTTTCTGCGCATGAAGGTCCGCCCGGTGCGCATCGAGGGCCGCATCCGCTTCCGCGCGATGAACCCCGAAACCGGCATCTCGCCCGGCACGGTTGCGCTTGACCCGCGCTCGGCCGAGACGCAGGAAGACCTGCCGCACACATCGGCTCCGGGCAGCCTCAAGGCCGAAACCGTGGTGACCACTGTCGAGCCTCCCAGCGTCACCATCATCGAGCCCGAGCTTGTGGCCGAAGTCGAAGATGCGGCGCAGGAGCAGGCCGACGCCGAGGCGGCTGAGGCGGAAGGCGCGAGCGGAGACAAGACGCATGTTCAAGTCGGAACTTGATCGGACCAGGCCCTTCCTGCCCCTTTCGATCGCCGTGCTCGCCGTCAGCGACACGCGCACGCTCGAAACCGACACCGCCGGCGCCCTGCTCAAAGAGCTGATGGAAGCTGATGGTCACCGCTGCGCCGCGCGCGCCGTGGTCAGGGACGACATCCAGGCGATCCGGGCGCAGGTCATGGCGTGGGTGGCCGATCCCTCGATCGATGCCGTGATCACCACCGGTGGAACGGGATTCTCCGGCCGCGACGTGACGCCCGAAGCGCTTGAACCGCTTTTCGCCAAGCGCATGGAGGGCTTCTCCGTGCTGTTCCACCAATATTCCGCCACCACCGTCGGCACATCGTCCCTGCAGTCGCGCGCCACCGCCGGCCTCATCGGCGAGACCTTCGTCTTTGTGCTGCCCGGCTCGCGCGGTGCCTGCCGCGACGCCTGGGAGGGGATCCTCCGCGCCCAGCTCGACAACCGCCACCTGCCCTGCAACTTCGTCGAACTGATGCCGCGCCTGGGCGAACGCTAGGCCGGACCGTGCCAGGCTTGGTCTCGCCGGCCAGGGTCAGGCCGCCCGCGGCGTGATGGACTCGAGTTCGGCAGCAATTTGACGGCGTCGCTGCATCAGGTCGTAGTCGGCCTGCAGGCCCAGGAAGAACCCGTCCGACATCCGCAGGTAGCGCGCCAGACGCAGATCCGTGTCTGCGGTGACGTCGCGCTTGCCCAAAACGATCTCGTTGATGCGGCGGGGGGAAACGCCGACGGCGCGCGCAAGCGCATTCTGGCTGAGCCCCATCGGACGCAGGAATTCCTCGAGCAGGATTTCGCCCGGATGCGGGTTGGCCAGCAGCTCAGTGGTAGTCGACGATTTCGACATCATGTGCTCCATTCTCGGACCAGACGAAGCAGACCCGCCATTGGTCATTGATGCGGATGCTGTGCTGGCCGGCGCGATCGCCGCGCAACGCTTCCAGCCTGTTGGCCGGAGGGACCCTCAGATCAGACAGGACCCGCGCCTGGTTCAGCATGCGCAGCTTGCGCAGGGCGACGGCCTGAATGTCGTCCGGCAACTTGCGGCTGCGCCGGCCCGACCAGATCAGTTCCGTCTCGGCCGACGCGAAGCTGACGATCACGCGGCCGCTATAACGCAGACCGTTATATAACGCAAGGCGTTATGGCGATCACGGGCGTCCGCGCTCACACCAATGTTCTTGTTTTGTTCTTCCGCTCGTGCTACGCCCTCAGACCCGATCAATCAAGGCGATTCGCCCTCCGGCCGAGGCCAGCATGTCCGTTCAGTCCGCGCCCTCCTTCGAGGCGCTCGAAAAGCTCAAGGACACGCGCGATGCCGACCTCATCGGCCGCTCGCTGGTCGATCCGGCGCGCAATCGCGGCCGCGGCGCGCAGACCAACGCCTCCAGCCGCTTCGATGCCCAGAGCCGCGAGGCCTTCGACGACGGCTGGGGGCTCGTTGAGGAGCTCAGGCCGTTCGAGACGGTCGAGCACATCGAACGCGCCAAATCCATCATCACGCGCAATGAAAGCCCCGACATCGGCTTTGATCGCTCGATCAACGCCTATCGCGGCTGCGAGCATGGCTGCTCCTATTGCTTCGCCCGCCCCACCCACGCCTATCTGGGCCACTCCGCCGGGCTCGATTTCGAGCGTCAGATTTACGTCAAGGTGAACGCCGTCGAGCTCCTGCGCCGTGAACTGGCCGACAGGCGCTACCGCCCCAAGTCCATCGCGATGGGCACCAACACCGATCCCTATCAGCCCGCCGAGCGCACGCATAAGCTCACGCGGGGCATCCTCGAAGTGCTGCTCGAAACCCGCCATCCCGCCTCCATCGTCACCAAATCGGCGCTGATCGTGCGCGACCTCGACATCTTGAGCGAGATGGCCAGGCTGGGCCTTGTGCATGTGGCGCTCTCGGTCACCAGCATGGACCACATCCTCAGCCGCAAGATGGAGCCGCGCGCCTCCACGCCGGCGAGGCGTCTCGAGGCGATCCGCCTGCTCGCGTCGGCTGGCGTCCCGACCGGCATCATGGCCGCCCCGATGATCCCGGCGATCAACGACATGGAGATGGAGCGCATCCTCGATGCCGGGGCGGCGCAGGGCGCGCAGAATGCCGGCATGGTGCTGCTGAGGCTGCCGGGCGAAGTGCGGGACATCTTCCGGGAGTGGCTTCTCCGCTACTACCCCGATCGGCTCAAGCATGTGATGTCGCTGGTGCGCGACACCCGCGGCGGCAAGGACTACAATTCGGCCTGGGGCACGCGCATGGTCGGCGAAGGCGCCTACGCCACGCTCATGCAGCAGCGCTTTGCCCGAGCCAAGGAGCGCTTCGGGCTCGACCGGAAATTCCCGGCCCTGAGGACCGACCTCTTCACGCCGCCCCGCATCGAGGACGATCAGCTCAGCCTGTTCTGAGCTGGGCGCGGCGGCCGCCGCTAGCCTTGCGCAACGAGGCGCGTCGGCAGCAATTCGCCTGCCCGGTCGAGCACGGGATAGGCCGCGGCCGCCACGATCAGGGAGTTGATGAGCTTCATGTCGCGCAGCAGGTCGAGATGCAATGCGCTCTGCATGCCCGCGCCGGCCCGGTCGGCGCGCATCACGTCGAAATGGGCCGTCACCGCCTCGCGCTCGGCCCGGCGGAACGCCACCTTCTCCTCGGCCAGTTGCCGGGCGACGCGCGCATCCTCGGTCATGAACAGCGAGGCGGCCGTCCTGAGGTTGAGCACCAGCCGGTCCATCAGCTGCACAAGCTCGGAGTCGGTGTCGCTGCGGATGAGGCCGCGCTTGAGCCGCTTGCTCACATGCGGCAGCAGGTTCCGGTCGATCACGTCGCCCGCCTGCTCGATATTCATCGAGAACACCAGGATCTGGTTGAGCCGCCGCTGGTCCTCCTCATTGAGCGTTTCGGCGTCGATCGAGGTCAGATAGCGCTTGATCGCCGTGTTGAGGCCGTCGAGCACGTCGTCCCGGCTGCGCGTCTCCTCGATCAGCCTGCGGTCGTTCTTGACCAGCGCGTCATGTGCGCCATGCAGCATCTGCTCGAGCACGTCGGCGAGCCGCAGCGCCTCGCGCGCCGCCCCGCCCAGCGCCACGATCGGCGTTTCCCGCGCGCTCTTGTCGAGATAGAGCGGCGCGGCCGGGTTGGCGGCCGGCTGATCGGGCAGCAGCGTCCGCAGCGCGCGCTGCGCCGGCTTGAGCAGCGGCAGCATGACCAGCGCCAGAATGAGGTTGAAGCCCAGATGAAAGGCCGCAACCGCATGCGCCGGGGTCAGCATGCTGCCCATCCAGCCGGCAAGCGGCGTCACGGCCAACAGCGCGGCCGCGATACCGGCGACGCGGTTGCCAAGATTGCCCGCCGGCAGCCGCCTCGCCTCCGGCCTCGCCGCGTCGGCCTCGAGCAGGGGATTGATCGCCGTCCCAAGATTTGCGCCCAGCACCGCGATGAAGGCGACATCGAGCGGCAGCGCCCCGCCGCTCGCAAGCGAGATGATCAGCAGCACGACCGCCACGCTCGAATGCACGCCCCACGCCGCGATCGCCGCCAGAACGAAGCCGAGCGCCGGGACCGCCGCGACGATGCCGATAGCCGCGCGGAACTCCGCGGTCCCTTCGACCCCCGCCAGCACTCCCAGCATCTGGTGCAGCGCCAGAAGCATGAGGCCCAGGCCGATGAGCGCCCGGCCGAGATCGTGCACGAGCGAGTTGTCCGAGCGGCGGAACATCAGGAAGCCGGCAAGGATCAGGATGGGCGAGGCGATCGACACGTCGAACGCCAGCACCTGCACGATCAGCGCCGTGCCGACATTGGCGCCCAGCATCACCGCCATCGCCGGCAGCAGGTCGACCATCCCGTTGGCGGCAAAGCTTGCCGCCATGAGGCAGGTGGCGGTGCTCGATTGCAGCAGCAGAGTCAGCCCGATCCCGGCAAGGAAGGCCTGGCCGCGGTTCGAAAGGGTAAGTCCGAGCATGTGGCGGAGGCGTGGGCCAAGCGCGCGCTGCACGCCCGTTTGCGCCATATGCGTGCCCCACAGAAACAGGGCGACGGCGCCCGATAGGCCGAGCACGGCCAGGGTAAAGTCCATTGCTGCGCGCTTCTCCTTCTGCCGACGTCAGCAGACGACGATCGACTCGCCATCCAGCCCCTGATCGGATGAACCGGAACTGAATGTCATCAAACTGTCATATTGCGCCTGAAGCCACTGAATTGAAAGGTCTATTTTTGTGATCCCTGCGGCCGGCTTGCGATCCCTGCGCAAACTCGGATGCTGTGAGCATGGTTCCCGCCTCCGATTCGGCCGCTTTGCCACGTCCCGATCTGCGCCTCGAACGACGCGCCATCCGCCGTGGCGCCACTGTGGTCGCCGGGGTCGATGAGGTGGGCCGCGGCCCCCTCGCGGGCCCGGTCGTCGTGGCCGCCGTCATCCTCAACCGGCGGCGCATTCCCGACGGGCTCAACGATTCCAAGCTTCTCCCCGCCGATGTCAGAACGGCGCTCTACGAGGAAATCATGGCGAGCGCCACCGTCTCGGTGGTCGCCGCGCCCACGGCGATCATCGCCGAGCTCAACATCCTCCATGCCAGCCTCTGGGCCATGCGCCGGGCCGTGCTCGGCCTCGCGCAGCAGCCCGATCACGTCCTGGTCGACGGGAACATCGTTCCATCCGGCCTGCCCTGCCGCGGCGAGGCGGTGGTCGGCGGCGATGGGCTCAGCCTTTCGATCGCCGCCGCCTCGATCGTCGCCAAGGTGACGCGCGATCGCATGTGCGAAATCATGCATTGCGAGGAGCCGCATTTCGGCTTCGATTCGCACAAGGGCTATTCCGCCCGGTCCCATTTCGCCGCGCTCGACCTGCACGGCCCGGGCCGCTTCCATCGCATGGATTTTGCCCCCTGCATCGAGGCGGCCGAGCGCCGGCGAGGCGCGGCGTCCGGCCCCGCTCTGCCCGGCCCCCTCCTCCCGGCCGGGACCGAGTCCGAGTCTTTGGACGCGCCGGCCTGGACGGGCCTGGGGGGCGGGGAGAAAGACCACCTCAGTCCGGTAACCTCCCGGTAACCCTCTGACTTCACGCGGCTTTAACCCTGCGCCGGCTACAACCGGGGCGTTAGTGCTGCGTTAGGGTTACGACTATGTTGCGGACCGCGCGTACGGCCTCCCGGGCCGATGCGGACGAGGCGACGCTGCCCGTCGACACGATCCTGGTTGGCGACTGCGTGGCGCAGATGAACGCCCTGCCTGCCGGCTCGGTCGATCTGGTCTTTGCCGATCCTCCCTACAATCTTCAGCTCGAAGAAGGCCTGACCCGCCCCGACCAGAGCCGCGTCGACGCCGTCGACGACGATTGGGACAAGTTCGAGAGCTTCGCTCACTACGATCGGTTCACGCGTGCCTGGCTCGCGGCCGCCCGTCGCGTGTTGAAGCCCACCGGCGCCATCTGGGTCATCGGCAGCTACCACAACATCTTCCGCGTCGGCACGGCGCTGCAGGATCTGGGCTTCTGGCTCCTCAACGACGTCATCTGGCGCAAGGCCAACCCCATGCCGAACTTCCGCGGCACCCGCTTCACCAACGCGCATGAGACGCTGATCTGGGCCGCCCGCGACAAGCAGGCCCGCGTGACCTTCAACTATGAGTCGCTCAAGCAGGCCAACGACGACACCCAGATGCGGTCCGACTGGCTGTTCCCCATCTGCACCGGCGCCGAGCGGCTGACCGACAGCGCGGGCGGCAAGGTTCATCCCACCCAGAAGCCCGAGGCCCTGCTTCACCGCATCCTCACCGCCACCACCCGGCCCGGAGACATCGTGCTCGATCCTTTCTTCGGCACCGGCACCACGGGCGCCGTCGCCAAGAAACTCGGCCGCCGCTTCATCGGCATCGAACGCGACACCACCTACGTCGCGGCGGCGCTCGAGCGGCTTGCCGCCGCCCGGCCTCTTCCCGCCGCCGCCATCGAGACCGCCGTCCCCAGGCGAGCCGCTCCGCGCGTCGCCTTTGGCGCGCTGGTCGAGATGGGCCTCGTCGAGGCCGGCACCGAGCTCGTTGACGCCCGCCGGCGCTGGCGGGCGCTCGTTCGCGCCGACGGCTCGCTCGCCTCCGGCCCCCACCAGGGCTCCATCCACCGCGTCGGCGCGCTCGTGCAGGGAGCCGAAGCCTGCAACGGCTGGACCTTCTGGCATACCAGCCGCAACGGCCGCCTCGCCCCCATCGATCTCCTTCGCGCCGATGTGCGCGCGCACATGCAGACGCTTTCCGCCTGAGCTCAGACCTCCAGTCATCAGGCGCAATCTGCCGCCGGTCCAGAACGGGCCGGCGGCATTTCTTTGCCTTCCCGGTTGCCATGCCCGTCCATGAAGCGTAGGAGGCGACAATTAACCGAGTCCCTCTCTGTTAATTGAGCCATGGCCAGAACCATCGATCCCGACGGGCACGACGCCAAACGCAACAGCATCCTCGATGCGGCGCATGTGCTCGTGCTCAGCAAGGGCTACGACAGGATGTCGATCGGCGACATTCTTGCCCAGCTGCAGATATCGAGCGGCGCCTTCTATCACTACTTCGACTCCAAGCCGGCCATTCTGGACGCTCTGGTCCAGCGCATCTGCGAGGGCTCGCGCGAACCGCTGCAGCGGGTGGTCGACGATCCAGGGCTTGCCGCCGTCGACAAGCTTCAGGCCTTTCTCTCCACCCTCGACGCCCTGCGCCGCTCCCGGCAACAGACCATCCTCGAGCTCATGCGGGTCTGGTACGACGATCACAACGCCATCGTGCGCCAGAAGGTCGAGACGGCCGTGCGGGGTATGCGCCTGCCCATGCTCGCGGCGATAATCGAACAGGGGGTGCGCGAGGGCGCCTTCGTCAGCCGTGTCGCGGACCGGTCGGCCGAAGTCGTCGCTTCGCTCATCGAAGGCATGGCAGATCATCACGCCGCGGCCATTCTTGGCTTTCCCGGGCACCGCGACGAACGGCGTTTCACCCGTGAGGTGATCGCCATCCACACCGCCTACATCGAGGCGATCGAACGGGCGCTGGGTTCGCCCGCCGGCGTGCTGAGGCGCATCGGCCGCCGCGACGTCGCACGCTGGCTCGCAGCCCTCACCCGCTGAAGGAACACCACATGACGCTCTTTCTTCAAACCCTGCGCACCGCCGTCATCGGACTTGTCGTGCTCGCAGCCCTGCTGTTCATCCCCGCCGGCACCCTCGCCTACTGGCCGGGCTGGGTCTTCATCGCCGTCTTCACCGTGATGACCAATGCCATCGGCCTCGACCTTGCGATCAGGGACCCGGCTGCCCTGCAGCGCCGGATCAAGTTCGGCGCCACCAAAGAGACGCGGCCTTTGCAGCGCATTGTCATCGGCGTCGTCACGCTTGCCCTTCTGGCCGTGCTGGTCGTATCCGCGCTCGACTGGCGTCTTGGCTGGTCCGGCGTGCCGGCCTGGGCCATCGTGCTGGGCGACCTGCTGGTCGCAGGGGGCCTCTACATGACCCTGGTGGTGCTCCGGCAGAACAGTTTCGCCGCATCCACCATCGAGACGATGCCCGGCCAGACGCTGGTGTCGAGCGGACTCTACGGCCTCGTCCGTCATCCCATGTATCTGGGCGCGCTCATCATGTCGCTGGGCGTGCCTCTGGCGCTCGGCTCCTGGTGGGGCCTGCTCGTCATGCTGGTGGTGATCCCGGTGCTTGTCCTGCGCATCGGCGATGAGGAGAAGATGCTGGTCGAGGAGCTCCCCGGCTATGCCCAGTACCGGCGCAAGGTCCGCTTCCGCCTCATCCCCCTCCTCTGGTGACCGGATCGAGACCGGCCGTGGCCAGAGCCTTCCGGAACACGGTGGGCAGAGCCTCCGCCTCCAGGCGCTGCGGATCGGCCCACCAGCCATCGGCCAGCGCCGCCGGATCGCGGACAGTCGCCGACCACACCTCGAGCTCCAGCCGGAAATGCGTGAAGACGTGAACCACCTGCCCGCGGTGGCGCCAGTCGGCCCGCACCGGAAACGCCGGCTCGCGCTTGTCGCCGGTCCAGTCCGAAACCGGCGGCTCGGTCATCTGCGCCAATAGGCCATGCCCGGCGCGGGTCCTCAGGAACACATCGCCGTCGCGGTCGAACATCACGAACGCATGCCCGTAGCGGGTGGGCCGCTCCGCCTTTTCGACCTTGACCGGATAGGCCAGCGGATCGCCGCGCCGGCCGGCGCAGCCCTCCGCCAGCGGACAGATCAGGCAGTTGGCCTGCCTTGGCGCGCAGATCGTGGCGCCCAGGTCCATCAGCGCCTGCGCGAAATCGCCGGCCCGCGCCGGCACCGCCTGCTGCACCGCGGCGCGGATCGCGTCCTTGCCCTCCGCCACGGGCATATCGAGCGCCAGATAGCGCGCCATCAGCCGCTCGACATTGCCGTCGATCACCGCCGCCCTTTCATCGAACGCGATCGCGGCGATCGCCGCGGCGGTGTAGGGCCCGATCCCCGGCAGCGTCAGCAGCTCGGCCGGGCGCGCCGGGAACGTCCCGCCGAACCGTTCGACCACCGCCCTGGCGCAGGCATGCAGGTTCCTTGCCCGCGCGTAGTAGCCAAGCCCGGCCCATTCGACGAGCACCGCCTCGAGCGGCGCCGCGGCGAGGGCGGCGACCGAAGGCCAGAGCGACACGAACCGCGCATAATATCTGCCGACCGCCGCCACGGTCGTCTGCTGCAGCATGATCTCGCTGAGCCACACCCGATACGGGTCCGGCCGCGCCCCGAGCGCCCGCTCGGCCGGCGAGGTGCGCCATGGCAGCTCGCGCGCCTGCCGGTCGTACCACGTGAGCGCCGCGGCGGCATCGAGCGGCTTATGCTGTTGCAGGTCGTTCCCCTCTGGCATGATGTGGGGATGGACCGGCCCGCCCGCCGGCGCAACGGGATTCGTCATGCCGTCCAGAGCTCGCGACAGGCAACAGGGGGAAAAGCCGCCGCAGCGCCGCAACCGGGCCGTCGCTGTCGGCGACGCGCTTTCGGGCGTGCTCGACTCCGTGCTCAGAAAGCGCGGCTTTGCCACCCGCGACCTGCTCACCCATTGGGCCGCCATGGCCCCCAGGCCCTACGATCGCCTCGCCATTCCCGATCAGCTCAAATGGCCGCGCGGCGCCGGCCATGATGGGGCGACCCTCTATCTGCGCTGCGCCCCGGGGCACGCCCTGGCTTTGGCGCACGAGGCCCCGCTCATCGCCGCGGCGGTGAACCGCTATTTCGGCTATCTGCTCGTACGCGAGGTCAGGCTCTCGGCCGCCCCCTTCGAAAGCCCGCCCCCGGCCGTCCGCTCCTCCGGTCCGCCCGAACCGGAAGCGCTTCGGGCCGCGGCCGAGGCGGTCGGCGGCGTCGCCGATCCGGAGCTCAAGGATGCCCTCGCGGCCCTGGGGCGCGCCGTTCTGCGCCGCAAAGGGCGCTGATGCTCGACCCGCGGGAGGCGCGCCCGGCCTTGCCGGAGCCTCACCCCGACGTGACCAAAGCTTAAGGTTTGGGCCCTTGCCCCGCCATCGCCGGCGTGTAACGTGCCCGCGAAACAAGGAGTTCTGCCGTGAAGCTGACCCGCCGTGAGACCCTGGCCCTGGCCGCCGCCGCGACCCTTTTGGGCGCCGCCGGGATCCCCTCGCTCGCCGCCGCCAAGGACGGCGATGTGATCGATCCGCTCAAGCTGATGAATCCCAAGGGCATTCCCGACAAGGTCGACGGCAATCCCGATGCCAAGGTCACCTTCATCGAATACGCCTCGCCCACCTGCCCGCACTGCGCGCTGTTCTCCAACACCGTCCTGCAGCCGTTCAAGGACAAATACGTCAAGACCGGCAAGGTGAAGTTCATCCTGCGGCCCTTCGCCCGCAACACGATGGACGCGGCGATCTTCATGCTCGCCGAGGCCGCCGCCAAATCCGTGGATGCCCAGGCCGCCCCGGCCGATGGGGCCAGTTCCGCCCCCCCCGACGCGGGCGCCTCCTCTGCCGCAGGCTCCGCCGACGCGCCGGCGAGTTCGTCCGCCCCCGCGGCCGCCAATCCCGCCAATCCCAGCGGCTATTCGCAGGCGGCCATCGACGCCTACGAGAACGTCATCTCGACCTATTTCCGCACGCAGAACACCTGGGGCCTGTCCGACAAGCCGCTCGATGCGGTCAAGGCCGTCGCCATCCAGCTCGGCTTTTCCGACGACAGCTTCGATGCCGCCCTCAAGAACCAGGATTTCTTCAACGCCATCCAGAGCATGCGCGATCAGGCGCTGAACGATTTCGGCCTCGAAGGCACCCCGACCTTCTATATCAACGGCAAGACGCTGACCGGCGAAAAGACCATGGAGCAGCTCGACGCCGAGATCACCCCGCTGCTCTGAGGCCGGCTCGGACTCAGTTTCTCCACAAACTTCATGCCCTGATTCCGGGCCGTCGCTTCCGTGCGCCGGCCCGCTTCGCTATTCCGGAATGCCATGAAGTTCTCGCGCCTCCGGCTCCACGGATTCAAGTCGTTCTCCGACCTGACCGAACTGCACCTCGAACCGGGCCTGACCGGCGTCGTCGGCCCCAACGGCTGCGGCAAGTCCAATCTGGTGGAAGCCCTGCGCTGGGTGATGGGCGAGAGCTCCTACAAGGCCATGCGCGCCTCGGGCATGGACGATGTCATCTTCAACGGCTCGGGCAGTCGTCCGGCGCGGAATTCGGCCGAAGTCACCCTCGTCCTGGACAATTCCGACCGCACCGCTCCTGCCGCCCTCAACACCGCCGACGTGCTCGAGGTCACCCGCCGCATCGAGCGCGAGGAAGGCTCGATCTACCGCGTCAACGGCAAGGAAGTGCGCGCCCGCGACGTGCAGCTGCTGTTCGCCGACGCTTCGACCGGCGCCCATTCGCCTGCCCTCGTCCGCCAGGGACAGATCGGCGAGCTGATCGCGGCCAAGCCGCAGCAGCGGCGCGCCCTGCTCGAAGAGGCGGCCGGCATTTCCGGCCTTCACTCCCGCCGGCACGAAGCCGAGCTTCGGCTCAAGGGCGCCGAACAGAACCTCGAGCGTGTCGAGGACGTCATCAACCAGGTGACCCAGCAGCTCGAGCAGCTCAAGCGTCAGGCGCGCCTGGCCACCCGCTACCGCGGTCTTTCGGGCGAAATCCGCAAGGCCGAGGCGACGCTGTTCCACATCCGCTGGATCGCCGCCCGCGCGGCGGAGGCCGAGACCGAGGCCGAGCAGGGCCGGCTCGTCAACCAGATGGCCGAGGCCCAGCACACCGAACTTGAGGCGCAGAAGGCCGTCATGCTCGCCGATCAGGCGGTGCAGCCCCTGCGCGACCGCGAGGCCGCCGCCGGCGCCGCGCTGCAGCGGCTGACCATTCTCGCCGAGCAGCTGGCGGAGGAAGCGCGTCGGGCGCAGGCGCGTCGCGCCGAGCTCACTCAGCGAATCGAGCAAACCAACGCCGATCTCGCCCGCGAGCGCGCGCTTCTTGCCGAAAGCGACGAGGCATTGGCGGCCGCCGCCGCCGAGCGCGCGCGCCTCGAGGCTGAGGCGGCAGGCGAGCAGGCCGCCTTCGCGGCCGCCAGGCAGGCCGCCGATGAGGCGCAGAACGCCGTTCGAGCTGCCGAGGCCGAGGCGCGCATCGCCGCCGATCTCGAGGCCCAGGTCAGGGCGAGGCGGGCCCAGGCCCGGCGCGCCGCCGAAGACGCGGCGTCCCGCATCGCCCGCCTGAAGCAGCAGATCGACGAGGTGCTGCGCGACGCCGACGCCGTGGCCCGCCAGCTCGCCGCCGATGATGGCGTCAGCGCCCGGCGCCTCGCGCTCGAGGCGGCGCAGGCGGTTTCGGCCGAAGCCGAACAGGCCGCCGTCGCGGCCGAGGACGCAACGCGCGAGGCTCAGGCTGCGCTTGATGCGGCGCGGCCGAGGCTGCAGGAGGTCGAAACCGCCCTCAGCCGGCTCGAGGCCGAGGCGCAGACCCTCAATCGCATCTTGAACGGCGGCGCCAAGGGCTTGTGGGCGGCCATTGCCGATGAGCTCAGGGTCGAGGCCGGCTATGAAACCGCTCTCGGCGCCGCGCTTGGCGATGACCTCGAGGCCTCTTCCGACGCTGGAGCGCCGCTCCACTGGACCGGCCCGATCGTCGCCCAGGACGATCCGGTCCTGCCAGCAGGCGCCCGGCCGCTTTCGGCCCATGTGTCGGGCAGTCCCCTCCTCAGGCGCCGTCTCGACCAGATCGGCCTTGTCGATAGGGCCGATGGCGCGCGGCTCCAGGCCGAGCTTCGTCCGGGCCAGCGGCTGGTGTCTCGCGACGGGGATCTCTGGCGCTGGGACGGATTTGTGGCGCGGGCCGAAGCGCCGACGGCCGCCGCGCAGCGCATGGCCCAGCGGAACCGCCTGGCCGAGCTCGATGCCGAGATCGTCGACAGACGGGCTGCGCGCAATGCCCTCAAGGCCGACGCCGCCGCGCTGGGCGAGGCCCTCGAACAGGCGCGCCGCGCCGAGCGCGATCGCCGCGACGCCTGGCGGCTTGCCCAGCGCGAAATCGGTGTCGCGCAATCGGCTCTCGATGAAGCCACCCGTGCCGTCAGCGAGCTTGCCGCCCGCCAGAGTGCGCTCGAGGAGGCCCGCGTCCGTCTCGGCCATTCGCTTGCCGAGGCCGAGGCCGCCGCAGCCGACGCCAGGCGCGCCCTCGACGAGGCTGGCGATGAAAACGAGGCGTCTGCCCTGTCCCAGGCCAAGCGCACACACCTCGAGGAGGCGCGTGCGCGGGCGGACGAGGCGCGGCTGCGGCTGGGCCAGTTCGAGACCGCGGCCCAGCTTCGGCTCGGACGCCTGAACCAGATCGCGACCGACACGGCCAACTGGACCCGCCGTCGGCAGGCCGCCCAGGCCCAGGCCGAGACTCTCGACAAGCGCCTTGCGGATTTGAGCCTCGAGCTTGACCAGATGAACGCGGCGCCTGCAGGCTACGAGGAACGGCGCGCCGCGCTCGATGCCGAGATCGCTTTGGCGCGCGCGGGTCACGCGGAAGCCTCCGACGCTCTTGCCGAGGCGCAGGCGCGGTTTCGCGAGGCGGACAAGGCGCAGCGCCTCGCCCATGAGGCGCTGGCCGGCGTGCGCGAAAACCTCGCCCGCGTCGAGGAGCGGCT
>DASZSH010000104.1:0-3555 GCA_035548755.1 Devosia sp. | reverse complement strand
CCGACCGGGGGCACCAACTCTTTGATGCCGCTTGGATGCCGTGGGCAAGATCCTTGGCTGGGCGCCTCGGGTCATGCGATCGGCGGGACGAGCCCACAGGCACTGCGATAGTCGCGAATCTGCTCTTCCGTATAGGCAGGGGCGTCCTCGTCGAAGCCGGTCCAGCCTTCGGCGAGATAGTCGGTGCGCCGCGCATCGATGTCGACGCCTTGGGCGCTTCCGAGAATGGCGGCAACCGTTTCGGCCCGCTCGTCTGCGGCGCGCACGCTCACCAGCGTTCCGCCGCGCCGCACGCCCTCGGCATAGACATGCGCTTCCTCCTCGGGCACTCCGGCGTTGGCGAGTGCGCCCAGCAGGCCTCCGGCCGCGCCCCCGACGGCCGCGCCGGCCACGGCGCCCACCGCGCTCGCAAGCAGCCAGCCGCCGGCTATCACCGGGCCGATCCCGGGTATGGCAACGCTTCCGAGCCCCGCGATCAGTCCGGCGCCCCCGCCGGCAAGGGCACCCGCGCCCGCCGCCGCGGCCGCTCTCGCCTCGGCGCCGCCATCTCGCGCTGCCTCTTCGGCCATGCGGTTGGCGACCAGCGAAATGTCGGCGCTCGCAACGCCGGCATCGCGCAGCGATCGCACTGCGGCGGCAGCGTGGTCGTAGGCGTCGAACAAGGCCGTGACTGTGCGCATGTGGTCATTCTCCCCATTCCTCTGGGGCCGTGTGGGCGGCCATCACAGGCACAACGCCTTGTGGAGCTGTGTGTTCCTCAGCCGCTGGCGGCAAAGCGCGCGCGGTAGTCGGCCGGGCTCACGCCCAGCCGGCGTCTCACCACGCGGCGCAGGTTCTGTTCGCTGCCCAGCCCAACCGCCGCGGCGATGCGCTTGAGCGGCAGCCGCGTCTGCTCGAGCGCCCAGCAGGCCGCCTCGAGCCGGATCAGTTCGACCGACCTCGCCGGGGTCCGGCCCACTTCCGCCACATAGCTGCGCGCGAAGCTGCGCGGGCTCATGCCCATGCGTTCGGCCAGCCGCTCGACCCTCAGATCGGCATCGAGGTGTTCCGCGATCCAGCCATGCAGCGGCGCGAACGTGCCCTGCCTGCCCGCCTGCAGGGCGAGCGGCGCGCTGAACTGCGACTGCCCGCCCGGGCGCTTGACGAACATCACCAGCTGCCGTGCCGTCGCGATTGCCGTGGCATGGCCGAGATCGTCCTCGATCAGGGCCAGAGACAGATCGATCCCCGCCGTCACGCCGCCCGAGGTCCACACGCTGCCGTCGCGCACGAAGATCGAGTTGGCGTCCACCCGCACGGCGGGACGCCGCGCCCTGAGTTCCTCGGCGCGCGACCAGTGCGTCGTGCACTTCCGGCCATCGAGCATCCCCGCATCGGCGAGCAGGAACGCGCCGGTGCAGACCGAACAGAGCCGTCGCGGCCGCTCTCCGTTGCGGCGCAGCCACTCGATCAGTCCCCCCAGATGGACAGGACCTTCGGGCGGCAGGCCTCCCGGCACGATCAGCGTGTCGATAGCACGTCCGCTCAGCGCCCGGAGCGGCTCGGTGACGATGGCCAGCCCTGGCGCGGTGACGATCGGCCCGCCATGTTCCGATACGGTCATCAGCCGATAGTCCGGCGTGCCCGGCGGCCTGAGCCGCGCGGCCGTCTCGAACGCCTGCAGCGGGCCGGCGATGTCGATCAGGTTGCCGCCGGCGAAAGCCAGCATCGCGACAAGCCGGCAGGATTCGCCCGCCGCCCTAGACAACCGCCGCCCCCGTCTTCGGCTGCGAGCGCGACCAGCGCAGGATCATGACAATGCAGAAAATGAGGATGGGCGCCATGAAGACGTTGAGCGCCGACCAGCCGATCGTTGCGAGCGCCACGCCCGACGAAAGGGCTCCGCTCGAGCCCGCGATATTGGTGAGCAGCCCGCCCAGTGCCTGCGTCTTGGGCCGTTCGCTGGGGCGGTACGATTGTGAAAAGAGCGTCGTTCCACAAACGATCATGAGGTTCCACCCCACCCCGAGCAGAAACAGCGCCGCATAGAAGGCGAGCAGGCTGGTCGACAGGATCGCCGTCGATGCCGCCACGACCAGCAGCGCCATGCCCGTGCCCAGGACAGGCCATACGCCATAGCGCTGCACCAGCCGTCCGGAAAAGAACGAGGGCACGAACATGCCGATCAGGTGCCATTGGATGATATGGGCTCCGTCCTCGATCGAATATGAGCAGGCCACTGCGGCGAGCGGCGCCGCCGTCATGATCAGCGTCATGGCTGCGGCCGAGGCCATCATGGTGCCCACGCCCGCTCCGAAAATCGGCTGCCGGGCGATCTCCCCGAGCGGGCGCGGCGGCAGGGCCGCTTCCTCTCGGCTTGCCGCTTCCACGTCGCGGTAGAAGACGAGCACCAGGATCGTGGCGATCAGCGCCAGCACGGCCACAAGAAAATAGGCCCCCGCGAACATCACGCCGGGCACGAGCGTGCTGGTGGCCGCCGCCAGCGCCGGTCCCGCCAGCGCCGCGAGCACGCCGCCCGCCAGCACCGTCGCGATGGCGCGGCTCTTTTGCGGCGCGTCCACCGAATCCGCCGCCGCCACCGAGAAGTACTGCGCAAAGCCCTGATAGGCCCCGATCAGGGCCGTGCCGGCGCAGAAGATCCAGAAATTCGCGTGAAACACCGCAAACACCGAGGTCAGCCCGCCCGCTGTCCCGCACAGCGTGCCCACGGCAAAGCCGAGCCGCCGGCCCATCCGCCCCATGATGTAGGCGGCAAACACCGTAACGATCGCCGCTCCCACCGTGATCAGCGCGAAGGGCAGGGTGGCGATGGCCTTGTCCGGGGCGAGCTGGTAGCCGGTGATGCCGGTCAGGGTGAGGTCGACCGAAATCCCCGAAACATAGAGCGCCTGGTTGAGGGCAAGCACCAGCGCGTTGCGCCGTCCGGGGCCGGCGGGCACAAACCGGAAGATCTGCATGGCGGGGCGCCTCGAACGGTTGTCGGGACGGTCCTTATCGGCGCGAACCGGTCCGGCAGCAATGCCAAACACCGATCAAATCCTGCCAGCCGCCGCCGAGCCGGTTTGTTGACGCTCGCCGGGCCGCAGGCTAAGGAGCCGCGCGTCGCGTTCCGATTGTCCTGGGCCCGGACCCCCTGCCGCCCTTCGCCGAGCGCGGCAGCGGCCCAACTCGATGCCAAGCGCAATGATGGGGAATGATGCTTGGCAGCGCGGGTGCAGTCGCCGATCCGGCTACTCAGGAGCATTCGATGACCCCCGCCCAAAAACCGCTCTGGCAGCGGTTTCTCGTCTTTCTCGTGCCCCTGATGGTCTCCAATATCCTGCCGGCGCTGAGCGGGACGTTCTACAACATCTTCATCGGCCAGCTCGTCGGCGTCGACGCGCTCGCCGCGGCCGCCGCCTTCTTCCCGATCCTGTTCTTCTTCATGAGCTTCATCATCGGGCTCGCCTCGGGCTCCACCGTGCTCATCGGCCAGGCCTGGGGGGCCAGGGACCAGCTCAAGGTCAAGCAGATCGCCGGCACCACGCTCACCGTCACCTTCCTCGGCGGCCTCGT
>DASZSH010000103.1:0-16816 GCA_035548755.1 Devosia sp. | reverse complement strand
ATCGGGTTCTCCTAGTGGTATCTGCCTAGCCAGAAAGAGGCGGCAAGCCCAGCACCAATTCAAGAACATTTAGAGAACATCACAACCACGATGAAAACGCAACGCCGAGCATCCATGCGCTGCTTGGGAAACAGACGCTGCCCTGGCGGGACAAGAAGGCGCTCTCCCAGCGGGACCATGATCCCCGATCGCGATTTTCTCATCGGAGACAAGATGATGGTTCGGCGTCATACGGTCCTGGCGGTCGGCAGCTCTCGCCCCAGCGATACGTCGCCCTCGATCTTCACCTTCACCCCTGGCGACGAGGTGCGCATCGCCGAGGTGCGCGGCAACTGGCTGCGCGTCGAGACCGAAGACGGCTTTTCCGCCTGGATCCGTCGCTAGAGCGCCTCGTCCATGAAGGCGATCTGCTTGCGCTCCTGGAAGCCGCCGCCGCCTTCATGATCGTTGAAGCTGTAGGCTTCGATGCGCTTGCGTCCCGCATAGGCGTTGAACGCGGCATAGACGGTCGAGGGCGGGCAGATCGTGTCCATCAGGCCCACCGAAAAGAGCGCGCTCGCCTTCGCCTTGCGCACATGGTTGACCACGTCGAAATAGTTGAGCGTCGCGAATGCCGTTCCAACCATGTCGCGGTGCACCGCCAGATAGCGCGCCACCTCGCCATAGGGGTCGCGCGGCGCCAGGCCCACCGCGCGCGGAAAGTCGCTGAGGAACGGCACGTCGCTCGCCACCGCCTTGACCGTCGGATCCAGGCTTGCCGCAACGAGCGCCAGCGCCCCGCCCTGGCTGCCCCCGACCGTGGCGATGCGGCCGGGGTCGATCTCCGCGCGGGCGCGCAGCGCCTCGATGGCGCGCGTGGTGTCGGTGAACACCCGCCTGTAGAAATAGGTCTTGGGGCTCGCAATGCCGCGCGTCATGAAGCCGGCATGCGCGGGCTCCGAGCCGACCGGATCGGGCGTGTCGCCGGGCGCCCAGCCGCTGCCCTGTCCGCGCGTATCCATCACCAGCACCGGCCGGCCCGAGGCGGGCCACAGCAGGTGCTCCTGCGGAAAGCCCCGCCCGCCATTGTAGCCGATGAACTTGACCACCGCGCCGCGGTCCGCCCGTTTCATCCCGGCAGGGCGGATGTACCACCCCTTGATCGGGTGCCCGCCGAAACCGGCGAAGGTCACGTCGAAAACATCCACCAGCGGCAGCCCGGCCTCGTAAGGCTCGAACGTCGCGGCGAGCGGAAACTGCCGCGCCTCCTCGAGCGTGCCCGACCAGAACGAGTCGAAATCGGCGGGCGGCGTCACGCTGCTGCGGTAGGCGGGCAGGTCGGCGGCATTGAGATCGTAGAACGGCATCTGTGTCCCCCAGGCGAATGCGCGCTTTTCTTATCGCCCCGCCGGATCAGCGGCCAGCGCCGATCTCGCGGCGGTGGTCGGCGATCACTGCCGCGATCACCTCGGGCGGCGGCGTCTCGTCGGGGTTGATCGTCATGTCGCTGGCGATCAGCAGGGCCGCCTTCCACAGAGCCCAGCCGCGGGCCCGGGCCCACATCGCTGCGTCGGCGGGGACCCCGAGCCGGAACGCCTCCCGCCCGGCGCCCTCCAGAAACGTCCAGGCAAGCACCAGATCGCAGGCCGGATCGCCCACCGCAAGGCAGCCGAAATCGATGACCGCCGCGAGCCTTCCCTCGCGCACCAGCAGGTTGCCGATGGCAAGGTCGCCATGCACCCAGACCGGCGGCCCGGCGAATGGCGCGGCGGCGGCGGCGTCCAGAACCGCGCGGGCGCCTTCGGCATCGATCCCTTCGGCGATCGCCTCGACCGAGCGGCGCGCCTGCGCGCCATAGACCGTCATCACGTCGCCGCCGCGGAAATAGCTGTGCTGGCCCGGAGGCGGTCCGCCCGTCGTGTCGATTCCCTGCAGCGCCGTGATGAAGCGCGCCACGTCCCAGCCGAACTGCACCGCATCGGCCACGCCCGCGCGGGTCGCGGGCTCTCCCTCGAGCCACTCATAGACCGACCAGCTCCACGGAAATCCCTCGCCCGGCCGCCCCACGCCGACCGGCACAGGAACCGGCGCCGGCAGGTGCGGGGCGAGCCTGGGCAGCCAGCGCGCCTCCTTGTCGGCCTGCTCGGCGTAGTCCGCCGCGCTCGGAAACCGGGCCTTCAGCCGCTCGCCCAGGCGGAACGTCCAGTTGTCCCAGCCATCGCGCGCGACCGCCCGCACCGGCAGCCCGGCCCACTGCGGAAACTGCGCCGCGACCAGCCGCTCGACGAGCGGCACATCGACGTCGAACTTGCCGGCTCTGAGCTTTTCTTCGCGCATCGCGCCTCCCCCGAGGGTGCGCAATCGACCGCGAAACACCCCCGGGGGTCAACCGGTCTTGGCCCATTTCGGCAGCGGCCGCCCGGCCTCGCGCGCATCATCCATCACCGTGCGCCCGCCATACTCGGCGCTGTGCCGCCATTCCTCGGCGACATAGCCATAGAACGAGGGGCCGGAGACTTTCCCTTCCACCGCCCGCGCCTGCGCGTCGAGCCGCCGGATCGCGCTCAGCTCCTCGCTCGCGCCCAGCCGCGCCTTCACCACCGCATATTTGAGCACGCGGATCGTCTCGTCATAGACCTTGAGCGGCACCGGAAATGGCGCGCCGTCCTTGCCGCCCTTGCTCATGGAAAAACGGGCCGGATCGGAGAAGCGGTGCGGCGCGCCGTGAATCACCTCCGCCACCATGGCCAGCGAGCGCACCGTGCGCGCACCAACCCCCGGCACCAGCAGCAGTTCGGCGAAATCCTTGGGCGCATTGTCGGCCGCCGCGCCCAGCGAAGCGTGCAGCCGTTTGAGGATCACGTCCTTGGGCCGCACGTCGTGATGCGCTGGCATCACCAGGTGCGGCAGCATCGGCTCGTCGCTTGGTTCGGCCTCCGCCTCGGCCGGCCGGCCCTCGAGCCGCCCCACCTCGCGCACGATCCCGTCCGGCCCCATCGAGCCCAGCAGCTCCACCGACGCAGTCCGGGCCCGGTCCGCCCGCGCATCGGTGAGATTGACGATCGTGCCCTGTCCCGGCCCCTCGATCGCCGCATGCGGCGTCTCGACGAAGCTTCTGAGCCCCTCGCTCTGCCAGTGATAGCGCCGCGCGGTGGCGGTTGCGTCTTTCATCCCCTGCTGCACCACCACCCATTTGCCGTCGTCGGCCACGATGAAGCCATGCAGATAGAGCTCGAACCCGTCCTGCACGGCGGCGCTGTCGACCTTGGCGACGAGCCGGCTCGCCCGTGCCAGCGCCGCCCCGTCAAATCCCACCCGCTCCCCGATCTCGACCAGCTCCTGCGGCGTCTTGCGCGAGTGTCTCCCCCGCCCGCCGCACACATGCAGACCAAGTTCCTTTTCGAGCGGCGCGAGCCCGCGCTTGAGCGCGCCGATGACGCTGGTGGTGATTCCGGACGAGTGCCAGTCCATCCCCATCACCGCCCCGAAGCTCTGGAACCAGAACGGATTGGCCAGCCGGCTCAGCAATTCGTCGCGGCCATATTCGGCGCAGATCGCTTCGGCGATGATCGCGCCGAGCCGGGCCATCCGCCCCGCCAGCCACTCCGGCACACGCCCCCCATGAAGCGGAAGGTCGGCGCTCCCCCCACGCTGGGCCATTCACGTCTCCCGGGAAAATTCGCAGGCAAGACTACATCGGCAGGGAACAAACCGGAAACAAAGAATTTCGTCGCGACCGGGTTGACTCGGCCGCTGCCCCAGTTCATAACCAAATCGTTCTATAACACTTCGGTTATCGACCTGCCGCCATGGACCCCTCCGACCAGCTTGACGCCACATTCATTGCGCTTGCCGATCCCACGCGCCGGGCCATCCTCGCGCGGCTCATGCAGGGCGAGGCCTCGGTGGGCGAGCTCGCCGCGCCGTTCCGGATCAGCCAGCCCGCGGTCAGCAAGCACCTCAAGATCTTGGAGCGCGCCGGCCTCGTCTCCCGCTCCACCGCCGGCGCCCGCCGCCCCGTCCGCATCGAGGCCGCCCCCATGAAGCAGGCCGTCGACTGGCTCGAAAAATACCGGGCGTTTTGGGAGGCGAGCTACACCCGGCTCGATGCCCTCCTCGAAGCGCTCCAGACCCCCCTCAGCACCGACAAGCCCAAAAGCCGCAAGGACGACAAGAATGCCTAAGCCGCTCTCCATCACCACGCCGGGCGACCGCCAGATCGTCATCACGCGCACGTTCGACGCGCCCCGCGAACTCGTCTTCCTGTGCTATTCCAGGCCCGAGCTGCTGCGCCGCTGGTACGGCATGCCCGACTGGACCATGCCGGTCTGCGAGATGGATTTCCGCGTCGGCGGCAGGTGGCGCTTCGTGCAGCGCTCGCCCGACGGCTTCGAGATGGGCAGCCAGGGCATCTACACCGCCATCGTCGAGCCCGAGCGCATCGAGCAGACCGAAACCTACGACGACAACTGGACCCAGGGCGGCACCGTCAATGTGGTCGCCTTCACCCAAGAGGGCGGCGTCACCACCAGCGTCACCACCCTGACCTTCAGTTCCCCCCAGGCCCGCGCCGCGGCCGCCGCTTCGCCGATGGCCGAAGGCATGGAGATCGGCTTCAAGCGGCTCGACGCCGTGCTGGCCCAAGAGGCCGTCTAGACCGGCGTTACAGCCACGCTTTCGGGAACTCCGCGGGCGGTGCGCGCGCGGAGCCGGAATTCCCTGCGCACCAGAGAAAGGACCATCGCCATGAACCTCGCCCTCCCCGCCTCCGCCCCGGCCCCGGCCCGCCCGCGCCTGCGCGCCGCCGCCGCGCTCATTGCCGGTTTCGTCACGGTGGCGGCGCTCTCGATCGGCGCCGATGCCGCCCTGCATGCCCTCAACTACTATCCCAATGACGGCACGGCCGGCTCCGACGCCGAGCTCGCTTTCGCCCTCGCCTATCGCACGCTGTTCACCGTCCTGGGCGGTTTCGTCACGGCCTGGCTCGCGCCGGCCCGTCCGCTGCGCCTGGCCGTCATCCTGGGCGCGATCGGCACGCTGCCCGCTCTCGCCGGTGTCGTTGCCATGTGGAGCCTCGGCCACAACTGGTACGCCATCGCCCTGGCCCTCCTTGCCATTCCCTCGACAGCCCTGGGCGGTTGGCTCTTCACCCGCCTTTCGCGCTAACCTCGCCACGAACGGAGAACGATCATGCCGCAGACCCTGACCCCGTGCCTTTGGGTGCCCGACATCGAGGCAGCCGCGACCTACTACGGCGATGTCTTCAGATCGAAAGGCGCCGTCACCGCGCGCTTTCCCGATGGGCGCCCCCTGACCGGGCACGTCGAAATCCTCGGCACCACCTTCATGATCCTGGGCGACCAGACCGAGTTCAGGCCCAACGAATCGGTGAGCTTCATGATCAGTTGCAAGGACCAGGCCGAGGTCGACTATTACTGGAACCGCTTCGTGGGCGATGGCGGCGAGGAGTCCATGTGCGGCTGGTGCAAGGACAGATTCGGCTTCTCCTGGCAGGTCGTGCCGGAAAAGGCGCTCTTCAGCACCACCCAGGGCCCCGATCCCGCCGGTCGCGCCCGCGCCATCGCCGCCATGATGAAGATGCGCAAGCTCATCGTCGCCGACCTCGAACGGGCCTATGCGGGAAAATAGCCGCTTGGCCATTGGCGCCCGCGAGGATCTCGGGTGCCAATGGGGGCGGGCGGGACGCCGCGTCCACGATGCTTACTTCCGGCTGACCTTCCAGATCGTGCCGTTGCCGTCTTCGGAGAAATAGAGGTTGCCGGCCCTGTCGAAGGCGACCCCGACCGGCCGGCCCCAGACCTCGCTGTCGCTGAGCACGAAGCCGGTGACGAAATCGGTATAGGCGCCCGTCGCCTGGCCGCTCGCGTCCATATCGAGCTCGACGATCTTGTAGCCCGTGCGCGTGCCGCGGTTCCACGAGCCATGCAGCGCCACGAAGGCGTCGCCCTTGGCCTCCGCCCCGAGCCCGTCGCCGGTCTCGAAGGCGATGTTGAGCGGCGCCGAATGTGCCTGGAACAGCACATCGGCGACCGTCACCTGGCCCTTGAGGTCGTCGCGCGGCGTCTGCGCCCAGCGCGGATCGGGATGCTCGCCGTTATAGAACCACGGCCAGCCGTAAAAGGCCCCGTCCTTGAGCGCCGTCGCATAGTCGAACGGGATATTGTCGCCCAGCGCGTCGCGTTCGTTGACCACGCACCACACCCGGCCGGTCATGGGCTGCAGCGTCATGCCGGCGCAGTTTCTGAGCCCGGTGGCGAAATAGCGCTCGTTCCCGCCCTCTGGGTCGGTCGCCAGCACCGCGGCCCGCCGTTCCTCCCGGCCCCAGGCGACGCCCGGCGGATGGCCCGCGATCCACGCTTCGAGCCCGTCCCCGGGCGTGGCCTCCATCGTGCCGTCGCCGACATTGCTCCCCGAGCCCACCGAATAATAGAGCGTCTTGCCGTCGGCCGAGAACACCACGTCGCGCGTCCAGTGGCCGCCGGGCGCGATCCCGGTGATGATCGGCTCGCCCGGCCCCGACGCCTTGAGGTCGCCCGCCGCGTAGGGATAGCGCTTGAGCCCGCCGCTTTCGGCGATATAGATCCATTTCGGCGCCTGCGCTGGATAGAACGCCACTCCATAGGGTCGGTCGAGCCCGTCGATGAACACCTGCGGCCTGCCCGCTTGGCCCCCCTTGAGCACCAGCACCTGCCCGTCGCCGGAATTGGCGATGAACAGATCGCCGTTAGGCGAGAAACGGATGGCGCGAGGATTGTCGATGTCCCTGGCGATGAGCTCGATCCGGTAGCCCTGGGCCACCGTGGGCAGCTGCCCCGGCTGCATCGGCGCCGCCGCCGACGAATTGGCGGCGCTGGTCGTGACGAACGGCGCCTCGAGATCGTCGATCGTGAGCCTGCGCGTAACCCCCGGCGCGTCGTCCCGCCAGCCGCCCATGGCCTGCTTTCCGGTCAGAACCGTGCCGGCCTCCTGCGCCCCCGCCGGTCCCCACAACAGCGCCCCCGCCAGCGCGAGAAGCGGCAGAAATCTCGCCATCAGGTCCTCCCTCGGCCTGCCCGTCGTCCTCATAACGCCGCGCGCCGGGCGCCCCTGCCGCCGAACACGCATCTGTGAGCGGCCGCTCGGCTTCATCGTCACTTGCCGATGGAGCGGAAATGAGGCACAGAGCGGGCACTGACCCCACGCAGTTCAACATCATGTCGCTTCTGTTTTCCCCGCTCGCCCTGCGCGAGCTGACGTTGCGCAACCGCACCGTCGTCGCTCCCATGTGCCAGTACTCCGCCCGGCACGGCCTCGCCAACGACTGGCACTTCGCCCATCTGAGCCGCTTCGCGATCGGCGGCTTCGGCCTGGTGATCCTCGAAGCCACCGCTGTGGTGCCCGAGGGGCGCATCTCCTATGCCGATCTCGGCCTGTGGGATGAGGCGCAGGTCGCCCCCCTCGCCCACATTGTGGGCTTCCTGCACGATCAGGGCGCCGCCGCCGGCATCCAGCTCGCCCATGCCGGCCGCAAGGCCTCGACCCCCGTGGCCTGGCGCGGCGGCTTCAACGAGACCGAGGAGGAAAAGCCGCGCGTGGCCTTCCAGTCCTGGACCCCGCTCGCGCCCAGCCCGATCATCCATCCGGGCGACGCCTCCCACTACACCCAGCCGCGGGAAATGACGCTCGCCGACATCGCCGCGACGGTCGAGGCCTTTGCCGAGGCCGCGCGGCGGGCCGACCGGGCCGGCTTCGACATCGTCGAAATCCACGGCGCGCATGGCTATCTCATCAACCAGTTCCTTTCGCCCATCGCCAACCACCGCACCGATGGTTATGGCGGCAGCCGCGAAAACCGCATGCGCTTTGCCCTCGAGGTGGCGCGCGCCACCCGCGCCGCCTGGCCGGCGCGCAAGCCGCTCTTCATGCGCATCTCCGGCACCGATGGCGTCGAGGGCGGATGGGAGATCGACGACTCCGTGGCGCTTGTGCGCGAGCTCCAGGCGATCGGCGTGGATGCCATCCACGTCTCCTCGGGCGGCGTGGGCTCCTACGGCCTCAAGCCTGCCCCGCTCTATCAGGTGCCGCTCGCCCGCACCGTAAAGGAGCAGACTGGCGTCACCACCATCGCCGTGGGCCTCATCAACGACCCCAACGACGCCGAGATGATCCTCGAGACCGGCGAGGCCGATCTGATCGCCCTCGCCCGCGGCGCGCTCGAGGATCCGAACTGGCCCATCCACGCCCACCACGCGCTCGATGGCGCCGAATACGACCTCTGGCCGGTCCAGGCGCGCGAACGCATCCGCGGCAAGGACCGGGTGCTGGGCATCCGCCAGGCCTGAGGCCGCCACGAAGATTCCCCGCAAAGACCCCGCGGCTGCCGCCGCTGTGGCGGCCGCGCTCATCATGAGTTCATGTTCCCGGCGATTATGTTGCGCTCCGCATTGGGGAGCTCGCCATGAACATCCGCACCATCGCCGCCTTTCTCGCCCTGCCGCTCTTGGCGGCATGCGCGCCCCAGGTCGAAACCACGATCCATCTCGCCGACGTCGAAAAGGTTCTCGCCGACGGCGCGGCGCTTGAGACACCCGCCATCCTCCGCGTGCCTCAGCCCAGCGAGGACGATTGCCAGGCCGGCCTCGCCGCCCTCGTCGAAAAGCTCGGGGCCATCGCCCCCGTCGCCGGCAAGGGCCAGTGCGTCAGCCGGGACGGCGACGAATTCGCTGAAATCGAAACGGCGGTCCAGATCGTGGGCTCCGACGCCGCCATCGGCGCAACCGGTCTCTTCGCGCTGGTGGCCTCGCGCGGCGATGGCGGAAGCGTGTCGCTGAGCCTGCACGTCCTCAAGCCGGTCGACGACATCGCCGGGGCCCTTGCCTCCGGGGACGGCGTGTCGACCGACATGGATCCCACCCGCTTCGTCATCCGCCTCGACAACGACACCGCCGGCCCCCTCGACGTTGCGCCCGGCGAGGTCTTCGTGGATGGCCAGCCGCATCTGGCCGACGGGGCTGCCGTCACCCTCGCGCGGAAAGCCCAGATCGAGATCCGCTTCTCCGACGTCGCCGCCGCTTACGCCGAGCAGGGCAATCATTACACTTTCGCAAGCTTGGCTCTTTCCGGCTGAAGCGCACTGAATCTCGCCGCAATTGCCGCCCGACACTTGCAACCGCGCGCGGGCCACCCCACGTGCGGTTCACCATCGCCGGCAGGGAGCCCGACCATGACCAGCAAGGCCGCCATCTTCGCGCTCCTGACCGTGTGGGGCGTGGGCTCCGCCGACTGCCTGCCCGCCTTCGCCGACGACAACGTTGCGACCGAATCCTCCGATGCCGACGAGGATGCCGCTGCCGGGCTGACCAACCGCGTCTGGGTGAAGGCCGGCGACGATGCCGCGCTGCCCGGCGTCATCAAGATCTTCCTCAGCGACGGAACGCTGGTGCAGGACTCCTGCTGGGAGACGCACCGCCTGAGCCCCTGGCAGATGACTGGCGCGCACTCGGTGAGCTGGAACGAGGATGGCGCGGACATCCGCGCCGACATCGTGACCCTTACCGCAGACGAGCTCGTGCTTTCGCTCAAGCTCAAGGGCGGCGACGTAGAGGAACACTACGTCCCCTCGCCGGTGCCCGCCGTCTGCCCGGACATGCCCAAAGGCTGAAGCGGAGTCCTCTTGACGAACACATAGCCACGTGGCTATAGATTACCCATAGCCAAGTGGATATAGATTCATGCCTGCCTCGCCCGATCTGCTGTTTCGCAGCCTCGCCGATCCGACCCGGCGCGCCATCTTCGAGCGCCTTTGCCGCGACGGCGAACTCACCGTGGGCGCGCTGACCGCCGGGGCCGGCGTGTCGCAGCCGGTCGTCTCCAAGCATCTGGGCGTGCTCAAGCAGGCGGGCCTCGTGCGCGACCGCCATCAGGGCCGCCAGACCCACTACAGCCCAGAGCCTGGGGCCCTCGCCCCTCTCACGGACTGGACGCGGGAGATGACCGCCTTCTGGGAGAGCCGTTTCGACGACCTTGAGGGCCTTGTCTCGAGGATGGATCAGTGACCGGCGCCGCCCCCGCCGTCCAGACGCGCACCCTGGTGGTCGAGCGCGAGATTGCCGCGCCGCCCGCCAGGCTCTGGCGCGCGCTCACCCAGCCGCATCTGCTTGAGGAGTGGCTCATGAAGACAGATTTCCAGCCCGTCCCCGGCCGCCGCTTCACGCTACGCCGGCAGCCGGCCCCTGGGGTCGATGTCGTCGTCTCCTGCCAGGTCCTCGAGGTCGAGCCGGAAAGAACGCTGTCCTACACCTGGGACGCCTTCGATCTTGAAAGCGTGGTGACCTTCACCCTCACGCCGACCCCGTCCGGCACCCTGCTGCGCCTCGAGCAGTCCGGCTTCCGCCCGGAGCAGAAGGCCGCCTACAAGGGCGCGCGCGCCTCCTGGCCGCATTTTCTTGCAGCGCTCGATGAACTCATCCGCCGAACCGACTGAAACGACTCAACGATAGGAGACCCGCTATGGCCGCCCCCGCAAAATCCGCCCGACGCCCCGCCTCGCGAACCTTCACCTCCGATGAAGTGGAAGCGATGGAAGAGCGCGCCCGAGAAATGAAGGCGGCCCGCAAGGGCAAGGCCGATGGCGAGCAGGACCTGCTCGCCAAGGTCGCTGAGATGGCGCCGTCCGATCGCGCCATGGCCGAGCGCATCCATGCGCTGGTCAAGACCAACGCCCCGGCGCTCTCGCCCAAGACCTGGTACGGCATGCCCGCTTACGCCAATACCGAGGGCAAGGTCGTCTGCTTCTTCCAGCCCGCCGAGCGCTTCAAGACGCGCTACGCCACCTTCGGCTTCAACGACGCCGCGCGCCTCGACGATGGCGCTATGTGGCCGACAGCTTTCGCCCTCGCCCGGCTCACCCCCGCCGACGAGCAGCGGATCGCCGCTTTGGTGAAGAAGGCGGCGGGCTGAGGGTCGATTTCCCTCCTGCCCGCCGCGGCCTGTCTCGTCGTCTGGTCGATCGCCCGCGGGGCGCCGGCGCTATTCCGCCGGCACCTCGACCATCCGCGCCCCCGCTCCGCGCCTCAGCGTCGCGAACGTGATCGAGAGGGCCACGAGCGCGCACAGTGCGAACGCCACCACCATCGGCCGCGCCGTTCCGTCCGAGAAGGCGCCGGTGATGCTCATGGCCACCGAGGCGATGATCATCTGTATCGTGCCCATCATCGCCGAGGCCGAGCCGGCGATCTCGCCCTGTTCCTCCATGGCGAGCACGCTCGTTGAGGGCAGCACCAGGCCGAGGAAGCCGAAGGCCACGAACATGAATCCGCCCAGCACGAAAACGCTGTCGACGCCGCTGAGGTACACGGCGAACAGCGCAACCATGCAGGCCGCATACCCGCTCACGGCCAGGCGCACCACGCGGTTGAGGCCGAACCGGCCGACCAGCCATCCGGTCGCCTGCGACACGGCAAAGAAGCTCACCGCATTCACCGAGAAGGCGAGCGAGTATTCCGCCGGCGTCAGTCCGTAATGGGTGATGTACACAAAGCTCGAATTGCCCAGGAACGACATGAAGCTCGCCATCCCGAACGTCCCGATGAGCGTGAGGCCGATGAACTTGGCGTCCCGCAGCAGCCTCCAGTAGGCGCCGAGCGCGCTTTGAAGGCCCGAGGCGAGGCGCGCCTGCTTGGGCCGCGTCTCCCTCAGTCCGAAGATCAGCAGGATGAGGCTCAGCGTGCCCACTGCCGCCATGGCCAGGAACAGCAGCCGCCAGTCGCCAAAGGCGATCACGGCGCTGCCGCTGAGCGGGGCGAGGATCGGCGAGATCGAGAACACCAGCATGATGAGGCTCATCAGCTGCGCCGCCGGCGCGCCGGTATAGGTGTCGCGCACGATGGCGCGCGGCAGCGACATGCTGGCGCATGCGCCCACCCCCTGCACGAAGCGGCACGCGATCAGCCATTCGGCCGATGGCGCGAACGCCGCCCCGATCGAGGCGAGCACATAGACGACGATGCCGAAATAAAGCGGCAGCTTGCGTCCCAGCATGTCGCTGAGCGGTCCGTAGATGAGCTGGCAGACCGCCACCGCACCCAGATAGGCGAGGATGGATTGCTGCACCGTGCTGCTCGAGGCGCCCAGGTCGCGGCCGATGGCCGGCAGCGCGGGCAGGTACATGTCGATCGCGAGGGGTCCGATCACGGACAGAAGACCCAGCACGATGGCGGCGCGAATGAGTTGGGCGTTCATGAGGAAACGCTCCTTGTTCTTTGATGGGCCGCCGGACTTCCCGGCAGCGGAAAAGGGGGATGGGATTTGGCGGATGCGCGCAGCGTTTGCGTCGCGTATCCGGCGGGCGCGTGGCCTAGCGAGACTGAATCATTGTCGGATCACTCCCCGTCCGAACAGTGGGAGGCAACCATATCGGCCGCTGCCGCGAGAGCCACCCGGAAATGCGCATGGCTGAAATGCGCCGATGCCGCATTCTCAAAGGTGACTTGAATGCAGCCTGAATGCTGCATCCGCGCGCGCCCTGCCGCCGCTACAGCAGCACCTGCGTGCCGATTTCGACCACGCGGCCGGTGGGAATGTGGAAATACTCGGTCGCGTCCGTCGCATTCTTGGCAAGTGCGATGAACATCCGGTCGAGCCACACCGGCAGCCCCTTGGGAGAGGGCTTGAGCGAACGGCGGCTGAGGAAGAACGAGGTCGACATGATGTCGAACTTCCAGCCGAGCTTGCGCGCCAGCGCCAGCGCCTTGGGAATGTTCGGCGTCTCGATGAAGCCGAACGTCACCACCACCCGGTAGAACAGGTCGTTATAGGCCTCGATCCGGACCTTCTCGTCATCTGGCACCCGCGGGGTCTCGGCCGTGAGCACGGTTAGAATGACGTTATGCTCGTGCAGCACCTTGTAGTGCTTGAGGCTGTGCAGCAGCGCCGTTGGCGCGCCCTCGATGTCGGAGGTGAGAAACACCGCGGTCCCCGGCACGATGGTCGGCTTCTTCTTGGCGAGGTTCTCGACCAGGAACTCGAGCGGCACCTCGTCGCGCCGCGTCTTTTCGCTGAGCCGTTTGCGTCCCTGGATCCAGATGGTCATGATCGCCGCCGCGCACCCGGCCACCAGCACCGGCACCCAGCCGCCGTCGAGGATCTTGAACACGTTGGAGACAAAGAAGCTGACATCGACGATGAGGAACGGCGTCATCACCAGCGTCACCGCCGCCGGGTGCCACTTCCACAGCCGCCACATCACCAGCGACAGGAACGAGGCGGTGCCCAGCATCACCGCGCTCACCGCGATGCCGTAGGCCGCCGACAGGTCCGCCGAGCTGCCGAAGGCGATCACCACCACCGTCACCAGCACGTAAAGGATGCCGTTGATCTGCGGCACATAGATCTGCCCGCTCTGCGTCTCGGATGTGTGCCGGACGGTGAGGCGTGGCAGGAAGTTGAGCGCCGCCGCCTGCTGGGCGAGGCTGAACATGCCTGAGATCACCGCCTGGCTGGCGATTACCGTGGCCGCGGTGGTGAGGATCACGAAGGGCAGCTGGAACCATTCCGGCTGCATGGTGAAGAACGGGTTGTCCGCCGCCGCTCCGCTGCCCCCGTTCGCGATCAGATACGCCCCCTGCCCGAAATAGTTGAGCAGCAGCGCCGGAAACACCAGGCTGAACCAGGCGATGACAATCGGCCTGCGTCCGAAATGCCCCAGATCGGCATAGAGCCCTTCGGCGCCCGTCACGCACAGGAAGATGGCGCCGATGACGATGAAGGCCGTGTCGAGATGGCGCGCCAGGAACAGAATGCCGTGCGCCGGATTCACCGCCCACAGCACCGCCGGGTTGTCCACGATGTGAACCGCGCCCGAAACGCCCAGCGTCAGGAACCACAGCACCATCACCGGCCCGAAGATCGAGCTCACCCGCGCCGTTCCGAAGCGCTGGAACATGAACAGCAGCAGGATGACCAGCACCGTGATCGGCACCACCCACCGCGCCAGCGAGGGCTGCACCACTTCGAGGCCTTCGACGGCCGACAGCACCGAGATCGCCGGAGTGATGATGGCGTCGCCGAAGAACAGCGCCGCCCCGATCACGCCGAAGGCGACGATGATCCCGGTCCGCTTGGTGAGCGTCGAGCGCACCAGCGACATCAGCGCCAGCGTTCCGCCCTCGCCCTTGTTGTCGGCCCGCGTCACGAAGAACACGTACTTGATCGAGACGGTGATCGTCAGCGTCCACACGATCAGGGAGAGCAGCCCGAGCACGTCCGCCGTGAGATCGCCCGGCGTGCCGCGATCGGCGAAGGCCTGGCGGAAGGCGTAGATCGGGCTCGTCCCGATGTCGCCGTAAACGACCCCGAGCGCGCTGATCACGAGGAGGGGGAGGCGCTTGCCGTGCCCGGCCGCCGGGGTCGCACCGTCTGCGACCGTGGCGCCTGGCGCGTTGATTTGCGTCATGTAGCCTTCATAGCCCCTTTATGAGGCGGGCGGCTCTCTACACCCGACCGGAGTCGCATTCAACGAGCTTGTCTGCGACAGGTTAGCAGCCCTTCCCTTATACCCTGCCGCCGCCGAGTCGGCCGTCCGGGGCGTGCCGCGCGCCTGTCTCCGGTTGAAAAGCAAAGGGCGGCGCAATGGTTGCGCCGCCCTTGGGTCCGGAAGGAAGGGAGAAAGCTTCCGGACTGTCCCTATGCCGCCTTGGCGGCCTGCTGGTCTTGCTCGCGGGCCTGTTTTGTGGCGTTGGTCCACCACAGCAGGTTGTCGAACAGATCCTTGAGGAAAGGCTCGAACGTGGGCAGCACCTCATCGAAGGTCTTTTTGCCCATGAACACCGAGGCGAACTCCGACCCCCCGATGTGAACCCCCTGGCGGACCGAGACCGCCTGCAGCTCGACCATGATGTTGCGCAGGTGCTCGACCGCGCGCGCCCCGCCCACCGAGCCGTAGCTCACATAGGCCACGGCCTTCTTCATGAACGGCTTGTAGGCCCAGTCGATCGCGTTCTTGAGCGCGCCCGGGACCGAGCGGTTGTATTCGGCCGTCACGATGATGAAGCCGTCGAATTCATTGAGCTTGTTCTGCCACCTGATGGCGACCTCATTGGTCGCGGGCATCCACAGGTCCGATGCCGGCGCATCGAACAGGGGCAGCGGGTAGTCCTTGAGATCGACCAGCTCGAGGTCGAACCCCCCAAAGGCCTTGGCCTGCGCCAGAACCCAGTTGGCGATATCCCCGCCCTTGCGGTTCGGACGTATGCTGCCCACGATCACGGCGATCTTTGGTTTGGTCATCTTTTGCTCTCCAGTAACAAAGCGTAACTGAGAGCGAATATGTTCCCAGGCGGCCGCTTCGCAAGGGGGCACCCGATGTTAACGTGATCACATTAAAGTCACCCGCTTAACCCGCTGTAAGCAGGGCACATTCCTGTTAGTGCCGCTTGCCCGCCGGCTTGCCGCTCAATGTCGTGAACGTTCGGGCGTTCCCGCCTGATTGATCAACGTTTGGAAGCAAATTGTTCGCGATTATTGACCGCCCAGGAGGGCGCGGTAGCGCCGCACCGCCTCGGGGAAGCCGAACTTGAGCGCGTCCGCCGTGAGCGCGTGGCCGATCGAGCATTCGTCGAGATCGGGAATCGCCTTGATCAGCGCCGGCAGGTTGTCGAGCGTGAGGTCGTGCCCGGCATTGACCCCCAGCCCTGCCCCGCCCCGCCGGTAGGCGTTGCCGGCCCTGCGCGCCGCGTCCGAGGTCGCCTTGAGCTTGGCGAGCTCGGCCTGGGCGTCGCCGCCCGGATGTCCGTAGGGGCCGGTGAACATTTCCACCCGGTCCGCCCCGACCTCCGCCGCCGCCGGCGGCACCGCCGGATCGGCGTTGATGAACAGCGACACGCGCATGCCGCCGTCCTTGAGCCGGCGGATGATGCGGGCCAGCATCTCGGCGTGCCCCGCAACGTCCCAGCCATGGTCCGACGTCGCCTGCGTGATGGTGTCGGGCACCAGCGTGACCTGGTCCGGCCGCGCCACCTCGCACAGCTTGAGGAAGTCCTCGTCGGGGAAGCCCTCGATGTTGTACTCGCGCTCCGGCCACTCGTTGCGCAGCAGCTCCTCGAGCTCGAACACGTCGGTCCGCCTTATGTGCCGCTCGTCCGGACGCGGATGCACGGTGATCCCGTCCGCTCCCGCCCCAAGGCAGAGCCGCGCGATTTCGGTGACGCTCGGCCAGGGCAGGTCGCGGCGGTTGCGCAGATGGGCGACGGCGTTGAGGTTTACGGAGAGATTGGCCATGCCGGCTCCTTACACGAAGCCCCGCCGCCGCCCAAGCCCGCGCCCGGCCCTGCGTCCGCCCGCCGCCCCCGCCGCTACATGCCCTCGGCCCCGCGCGAAATGGCGGCAAGCCCGGTGCGCACCACCTCGACCAGCCCCAGCGGCACCATGATGGCGATGAACGAGTCGATCTTGCTGGGCTTGCCGGTGATCTCGAACACGAAGCTTTCGGTCGTGGCGTCCACGATCGTGGCGCGATAGGCGTCCGCCAGTCTCAGCGCCTCGGCCCTGGGCTCGCCCGTCCCCGACACCTTGACCAGCGCCAGCTCCCGTTCGAGCGCCTTGCCCTCGGCGGTGAGGTCGTGGACCTTGTGCACCGGCACCAGCCGCTCGAGCTGCAGCTTGATCTGCAGCAGCACCTTGGGGGTCGCCACCGTCACCAGCGTGATGCGGCTCAGCCCCTTCTCGTGCTCGGTCTCCGAGACCGTGAGGCTTTCGATGTTGAACCCGCGCGCCGAGAACAGCCCGGCGATGCGCGCCAGTATCCCCGGCTCGTTGTCCACCAAGACGCTCAGCGTATGCC
>DASZSH010000102.1:0-2745 GCA_035548755.1 Devosia sp. | reverse complement strand
GCCTGTGACGCTTGGCTTCATCGCCGTCAACGTCATCGTGCTGCTGCCGCTTGCCACCCTGGCGGGACAGCCGGGCTGGGGGTGGGGAACGGTGGCGCTCACCTATCTGGCGCTGAGCGTTCTCGCCCTGGTCCTCGGCTCGGGCGCACCGGAGCGGCCGGCGACGGCGTCGGGCTAGCCGCCGCTCAGGGCGATGACGTCGAACAGGATGCGCCGCACGCTTGCTTCATCCTCGTCCTCGAAGGCCGACTTTAGCTCCCGCAGCGATGCCTCGATATCGGCGTTGCTGCGCTCGGTCATGCGAGCTCTCAGGATCTTGGGCTGCCGCGTGCGGGTTGCCTGGGCGGCGTCGTAAAACAGCTCCTCGAACAGCTTTTCGGCAGGACGGATGCCGATGACCTCAATGGCGATATCGCCCTGGGGATTGTCCGGCGTGCGCACGGTGAGCCCGGCGAGGCGGATCATGTTTTCGGCAAGGTCGCGGATCTTGACCGGGTCGCCCATCTCGAGAAGGAAGATGTCGCTCCCCTCGCTCAGAGCCCCCGCCTGCACGATCAGCTCGGCGGCCTCGTGGATCGACATGAAGTAGCGTGTCATGCGCTCATCGGTCAGCGTTACCGGTCCACCGGCGGCGATCTGTTCGCGGAACAGCGGCACCACCGAGCCATTGGAGCCGAGCACGTTGCCGAAGCGCACGGCGGCGAAGCGCTGTCCGGTACGACCCAGGGCCGCCTGCTCGCCGAAATGCCGGATGATCAGTTCGGACCAGCGCTTGGTGGCGCCCATCACGTTGGTGGGCCGCACGGCCTTGTCGCTCGAGATCAGCACGAAGTCGCGCACGCCCTCCTCGTAGGCGGCGCGGGCAATGCTGTGGGTGCCGAAGACGTTGTTGCGGACCCCTTCGAGGACATTGGCCTCGACCAGCGGCACATGCTTGTGCGCGGCGGCGTGAAACACTACATCCACGGCGTTCCTCCTCAGCGTCCGGCGCACGAGGGGGACGTCGGCCACCGAGCCGAGGACGGGCACGACGTTTGCGTCGGCCTCGGCCTGAAGCGCGCGCTCGATCTGGTAGAGCGCAAATTCGTTGGCCTCGAGCACGACAAGCGCTCGAGGCCCCAGACGCGCGATGATGCGGCAGAGTTCGGAGCCGATGGAGCCGCCGCCCCCCGAGACCAAAATCGTGCGCCCTTCAACCATCTGCTGCAGAAGTTCAGGATCGGCTGGCACACTTGAGCGGCCTAGCAGGTCGTCTATGTCGATCTGCCGCAATCGGCTGACCTGATATTTGCCGGAGGCGATCTCGCCCAGGGAGGGAAGCGTGCGCACCTGCACGGGGTGGCGGCTGAGCTCGGAATAGATCTGCTGGCGGCGCGCCGGGGCGATGGAGGTTGCCGCAAGGATCACCTCGCGCGCGCCGGTGTCGGCGATGAGGCTGGCAAGGCGGGCCGGGGGATGCACGCGGACCCCGGCGACATCGCGCCCGTGCAGGTTGCGGTCGTCATCGACGAAGGCGGCGACCCTCGCCGTGCCGTCGCCGGCAAGCGCCATGGCGATCTGCCGGCCAGCCTCGCCCGCCCCGTAGATGAGCACGCGCGGACGGCCCTCGTCGCGGCGGCCGGGATAAAGCAGCCGCTTGGCCAGAAAGCGCGAGCCGGCGACGACCACGGTGCCCAGCAGGAAATAGAACACCGGAACCGTGCGCGGCAGCACGGCGATGCGCGTGAATTCGGCGACAAACAGCACGAACACCCAGGCGATGGTGGCCAGCGCCATGGCCCCGGCCACGGTGAACACGGCGCGCTCGGGAAGGTAGCGGATGACGGCGCGATAGAGCCCGAATCTGAGAAAGACGGGCAGCGCCACCACGGGCGCGAGCAGGATCAGCACCCATTGGGCCGCGCTCGGCTCAAAGCCGATGCCCAGGCGCAACTGGTAGCTCAGCCACAGCACCACGACCAGCGCCACGGCATCGAAGGCCACCAGCATCAGGCTCTTCCACTCCCGCGGCAGGCGGTTGATGCGTTCCCTCAATGGCTGGAGCATGGGCCTTCATCTGGCTGGCGGGCGCCCCACAGCGGGGCGGCTGACCGATTAGCGCACCGGGCGCGCGCGCGACAAGCGATCAATCTGCGGGCAGTTCTCCGGATTCGGGCAGACCGGCGAGCGCATGGAGTATTGCCGCCGCCTGACGGGCAGGCAGGCGGTTTTGGAGGCACCAGACGCGGCCGCGCTCGCCCAGGGCCCGCCGTTCGCCCTCCGGCATGGCCCGAAGAGTCTCGATGGCGGACGCGATTGCGCCGATATCGTCGGGATCCGCACAGACGCCCGCGCCGCTCAGCTCAATGGCGTTGCCGGGATCGGCGCCGGCATAAACCACTGGCCTTGCGGCGAGGAGGTAATCGTTCAGCTTGGTGAGCCCCGCGCCGAGCCCATAAAGGCGGCCGCCGCGCAAGCCGGCATAGGCGACGTCGACGGCGGCCAGCAGCGTCGCCACCTGCTCGCGCGAAACCGGGGGCAGAAGATGCAGCCGCTCGGCGACCCCGAGTTGTTGGGCAAGTCCTTGGAGGGCCGAGCGCTTTTCGCCCTCGCCGACGGCGACCAGATGAACGGAGGGATCGGTGCGCTGCAGCGACGATACGAGGCGATCCATCGCGTTGGCGGTGCCCAATGCGCCCGCATAGCCGACGATGAAGGCGTTCTGCGCCCGCAACCGCCCCAGCAGCTCGCGATGGAGGGCGGGCA